>JBEKQB010000047.1:0-4508 GCA_049520155.1 Candidatus Levyibacteriota bacterium | reverse complement strand
AATCATTACTCATAGCAAACCTGAATATGTTAATCTGGAATTGATTTATCATTTTTCCAGGAAGTCCGGGTAGGAATGGTTGCAAACTCTGCAAACCCACCGTTTCTGCCAATTCCAAAAAGTTGCACATTCTCACAAATATGGCGGTTGCCGATTAGACACTGATGGCATTTACCGCAGAAAATGTGTGTTTCCGAAGATACAAAGTCACCTACTTGAATTCCGTTCGGGTTGCCACCGTTAATTTCTAGGACTTCACCCATCACTTCATGTCCAATAACGATGGGCGGCTTAATATGACTTTGCGCCCACGGAGTCCAATCATAGATACCAATATCAGTGCCGCAAATTGAAGCAAGCTTAACTTTAATGAGTAGTTCTCCGCTTTGCGGCTTTGGAATGGGGATTTGCTTGATAACGACTCCCGGTTCCGGTTTTTCTTTAATTACCGCGAGCATCGTATCTTTCATAAGCCTACTTTTTATTATACAAATAACCTAGTAAAAATTCTTGGCTTTTCTATGTGGGCTAATTTACGGAAATAATTGTATAGCCAAGTTTTCCCGCAGGGGCTTCGACTTCAACTCTTTCGCCAACCCTCTTCCCAATCAGGGCTTTTCCAAGTGGCGACTCATGGGAAATTTTCTTTTCTTTTGGATCGGCTTCCCATTCTCCGACGACCGTAAAGCTTTCTTTTTTACCTTTAACATTAACCGTCACTGTTGAACCCAATTTTACGACGTGATTACCTTTGGCGTGGGACTCCTGAATTAATACCGCTTGTTTTATCAGTTCTTCCAACTCGTCAATTCGTCCGTCAATAAAAGAAAGCTCTTCACGGGCTGCGACATATTCGGCATTTTCCGATAAGTCTCCCATGCTTCTGGCCTGGGAAACGCGCGCCAGAACATCCGGCCTTTTAGCTTTAGATAATTCTGTATATTCTTTTTTTAATTCTTCCAAACCCTCTTTGGTTAAATAGATTGTTTTAGTATCCATATTCCTCTTAAAATAAAATCCCTCACAGTTTAGCTAGAGGGAATAACAAAATAAATTCAATTAATTAACTTTAAGAATGATATATTATGCCTAACTTTTTGTCAATGACCTCTAGTACAATCTTAGAGGCCTAAATTAATTAAGCCTAAATTTATCTAACTCCTCTTTGTATTTTTTTAAGATATACGACTTGTAATCAAACGGGTGTAAACCGATAAAACTATCTTCTAATTTTTCTTTAGTGACATTTTTTCGCATATAAAAAAGTTGCAGCCTTTTTAAAATTTTCTCCAAAAATATAATTTTTAGAATAAACATCACCAATTTATCAAAATTATTTTGTTGTCTCTTAAAAATTGCTTCGTGTTTAATCTGAGCGTTAGGTAAAAACTTTTTTACCCATCCGTTGACAGTAAGAAACTTATTGTATGTTTTGTCTCTTTCGAAAATCGGCAAAAGTTGAACGATTTCGTGAGCCGTAAATAAGTCTTGCTCAGTAAACAGCATCCTCTTTTCGCCCAGAATCAAATTCAAGCAAATTTTATCTCGATACTCTTTACTATTTTTATTTCTATAAACACCTAGCATAATTAAGAAGAACGCCGCCAAAAATCTGGTCGTCCAAGTAAGACCCTTTTCGGCAATTATAAAAACGTCGATATCGTCATCTTCGACGCAATTTCTCATCGCCAATGTTCCGCTTATTCCGATTAATTTTATCGTCGGAATTAGACTAAGTTTACTAATTATCCTTTTCGCTTTCCCTAATTTTTCCATACTAATTTTTTCTTTTACTCGTCTCTTTCTAGCCAATTTCTGATTGCCTCTTAAGAAATAAAATCCGTCGCTAAAATTTATCGGGAGCTCTGTCTTGTTTAAGACTTTCGTGAACTCGTTTTTGCTTAATTTTTCGCCGATGAGGAAATTATAAAGTTCTTCTTTTCGCAGCGGATAAGCAAAAAGCTTTGAGTAGAGCAGCGTCTTTAAGATTGCTTCTTCTCTACTGTCCATATTTTTGGAAGACCTGATTAGTGCCTTGAGTCAAAGTTTCGACCGCTGTCTGCGGAGAAGTACCGTTAAGGATTGCATTTACGGCATTTCCCAGATAGGTATCCGACTCTTGGTTCAAGCCGTTATCGTAAGTACTGTCCACAAACGGCGACGAAAATGCCGAAGGGGCTTCTTCTACAAACGGCGCCAGAACAGGATTTGATTTTAAAGTACTCCCTAAATCAACTCTGGCATAAGGCTCTCCAAAAGCTCTGGTTTTTGCCTGCTCCGCGTATAAACTTTCTTCGGTACTCTTTTGCGCCAAAAATTTCATAAACAGCAGTGCTTCTTTTTGATGCTTAGTTTTTACCGATACTCCTTCCACCCAATAACTGGCCAAGTTAACATTTTGGTTTGGTAATTGCGGCACCAGTACAACCTGGAAAGAGAGGTTGGGATTATTTTGTTTGATAGTAAAGTAGTCCCATGAATAACCGAAATACATCGCTAAATTACCTTTGGAAAAAGCCAAAATTGAAGGATCAAGAGTATTATCCCAAACATTATTTTGGTCGGTGGTAAAAGCCGTATAGAAACTGAGGGCGTTTGCCGCTCGGTCGGAGGAAGATTGCATATTTGATAAATCGACGCCATTCTGTAAAAAAAGCAAGGAAAGAATATCCGGAGCATGAGTAATGTTGTCAAAAGTTCCCATGGCAGCGCCAGCGGTTTTTATATTTCCATTCGCGTCTTTTACGGTCATCGCCCTGGCATCATTGATAAAATCATTCCAATCGGTTGGCGGCTTTAGACCGGCAGCCTGGAAAAGCTGTGAATTAATATACAGCGAAAGAGTATCAATTTCCAAAGGAATTCCATAGATTCCGCCGTTTTTTATCAAATCTTTTTGGGTGACGGGATAAAATGCGCTTTTAAAGTCTGCAGGCGTTATGGTATCGGTCGGCAAAGGCAGCAAAATGCTTGAGTACATCGGATACCAACTGTTATGGAACCTAAAGATATCCGGACCGGTTCCGTTGGCAATTCTGGTTAAAACTCTTTCCCTGTATTGATTAATATCTTGCGCTGAATAAGTAATTGTAATATTTGGGTTTTGTCTTTCAAATTCGGAGATTAAACTTTGCATAGTTTTGCTGTCTTCAAACAATCCCCAATAAGTCAATGCGACTTTACCGTTTGAAGTTCCCGAAAACATCGGAAGAACAACGGTAAATAGTAAGGTTAGAACCAGTATCACCACGAATAATCCAATGCCTACTTTGACAACTCTTTGCAAAAGCGGAATTATATTGCCAGTGCTAGGTCTTTTAGGCCCTGCTGGCGGAATCTTTGCAGGAGGGTTTTGAATTAATGGCTCATGGGAAGATATTTCTGTAGAAGGGGCCTGAATAAAAGGCTCTGAAGGCAAATCTTGTGACGGAGGAGCAACGGGCGGCGGGCTAGCTTCCGGGACGCTGGGCGTCTGCGCATTAGGACTTTGAAAGACTGTCTGGTCGTTATCCATGGCTATTTTATAGTATAATACCAAATAGAAACCATAATCAATGAAGATAAATTTTTCCAAGATAAAATTAAGGCTTAAATTAAAATATACGAAGAAGATATTGCGTTTTTTAAAGGGGGCTTTTTGGTTTACTACCGGCGCTTTCTTAGCTTTGGTTTTGATCTCCAGCTTTGGACTTTTTCTTTATCAAAAGACTTATGAAAACAAAGTCTATCCGGGAGTCTACGTTGGTAATTTTAATGTTGGTGAGAAAAGCAAACAAGCTACGGAAAATTTTTTTAATAACCAGAACAATTTAGTCAGAAATTCCGAGTTTACACTCACTAGCGATTATGGGATAGCGACAATTTCCGCCGGCGAAATAGATTTTGGCTACAATAGTCCGCTTCTAGCTAGTCAGGCTTATTCTATCGGACGCTCCGGTAATTTTATTTCCGACTTAAGTTTGTGTCTACAAGCTTATTTAACCGGAGTCTACCTTTCCCCATCTTACGCTTATGACCAGAATAAACTCTTAAGCCTAATTCAACCGATTGCCCAAAAAATAGAAAGACAACCGGTGGATGCGCTTTTTAGTACGGTTAATAATAAAGTTACTGCCTTCCGGCTTTCCGAGAACGGGCAAACTTTAGATAGCGATGCGCTAAGCGATAAAATTTTGTCTTATGCTGCAAGTGTTTTAAATTCGAATGCTCCGCAAACAATAACTTTTGCAATCCCAATCAGAATTGTTGAGCCTAACATTACTACCGAAAAAGTTAATAAATTAGGCATTAAAGAATTAATCGGAACAGGTAATTCTTTGTTCTTCCATTCTATTCCGGGAAGAGTTTTCAATATAAATCTGGCCGCCAGTCGATTAAACGGCATTTTGGTTGCTCCGGGAGAAACATTCTCTTTTGATAAGGCTCTTGGTGATGTCTCCGCTTTCTCCGGTTATCAACAAGCCTACATTATCCAAAACGGACATACGGTTTTGGGCGACGGCGGCGGA
>JBEKQB010000046.1:0-4606 GCA_049520155.1 Candidatus Levyibacteriota bacterium | reverse complement strand
CTTTTCTTCCGCCTCTTTCCCTTTATTCCTGTCCGGATGATATTGCAACGCTAATTTACGGTAAGCCCTTTTTATCTCAGCTTCTGTTGCGTTTTTGGAAACTCCTAAAATTTGATAATAATCACTGCTTGCCATAATTTAATTTTACCACTATTTAACCGTCACGCTTTTAGCAATATTTCTTGGTTTGTCAACATTATTGCCAAGCCTAACTGCCATGTAATACGCCAACAGTTGAAGTGGGATAATATTGCCAATCGCATCCGTTTCCTTACTGTCTACCATTTGCAGATAAAAATCAAAGTTGTCTTCTTTTTGGTGCGCAATGGCGATAACTTCGGCTCCTCTTAAACGCACTTCGTTGATCGCTGTAATTAGATCGTTTTTTACCTGGTCGTTTGACAAAACGGCAATGACGGGAATTCCTTTTTCCATTAAGGTTATCGCATAATGCTTAAGATCTCCGGCAGGTACGGCATGTGCATGTTTGTAGGTTCCTTCAATCAGTTTTACCATTCCTTCATTGATAATCGCTAAATTTTGATATTTCCCCAAAAGGAAAATATGTTCTTTGTCCGACAAGTACTCCGCAAGTTCTTTCAAATCATTATGATTTGTTTTGTTTTTAAGATATTGACCAATAATGATTTCCAAATCCTCTAAATTTTTAATTCCCTGTTTGTATTTCCCTTGCACTGCTTTACTCAAAAGATAGCCCCAGGAAATTTGTGAAACAAAAACTTTTGTTGACATCACGCAGATTTCCGGACCGGCGTTACACATAAAAGGGAAGTCAGACATTCTGGTAATCATTGAACCGGGCATATTTACGATTGAGGCAATCTTTAATTTTTTTTGTTTTGCAACTTCTAAAACTTCAATGACATCGGCTGTCTCTCCGCTTTGCGATGGAGCAATAATAATATCGTTTTTCTTAAATAAATCATAATAGCTAGTTGCATCGGCCCCTACTAAATTTATCGCATTTATTTTCCCAAAAACGCGGAGATAAAAAGCAATTTGCGAAGCGGCGATTCCGGTTGTTCCCGAACCGATAACATAGACATATTTAGCTGATTTTATTGTTTTTGCAAAAGCCAGCAATTTATTTTTATCCTGATTAATAATTTGACGGATAACATAAGGGGATTCATGAATTTCTTTAAGCATAAAATGGTCATAACCTTCTTTATCAATTTTGCCGCTACTGATTGTCAGTCTCTCCCAGCGGCATGCTCGGGGTTTACCGCTTTTTATATCAAAGACCTTAACAACGGCGTTGTTATCGATATAAACCATCTGGCTATTTTCGATGACGATTATTTTGTCTACCTGTAAAGAAAAAGAGAGCGTATCGGATGACAGAAAAACTTCCTTTGTCCTAGAATTGCGACCGATAACCAAGGGAGAACCGTTTCTGGCAGCGTATATTTCTCCTGTTTGCGTTAGTAAAATTACTGTATTGCGCCCGATGAGCTTAAGAAAAACTGACCTTAATGCTTCAAGATAATTTTTGTTCGTTTTCAGTTCTCTTTCGATTAGTTTGACGATAGCTTCGGTGTCAGTCTCGCTGGTAAATTTATAACCGTCCTTAATCAGTGATTTTTTTAGCTCGGAAAAGTTTTCGACAATGCCGTTTTGCGCTAACATAAAAGTTTTATCCGAACTTAAATGTGGATGTGCGTTAATTTTTGTGACAGCTCCTGTTGTTGCCCAGCGCGTGTGAGCAATCGCGGTATTGCAAGAAGGTAAACTAAGATTTTTAATCTCGCTAATTTTCCCGACCTGTTTTTCGATTGTCAGCTTATTGCCTTTTACAATTCCAACTCCCCATGAATCATATCCGCGATAATCCAACCGTTTTAATCCTTCGGTAACAATTTCTCCCGCATTTGATTTAATCCCTTTATAGCCGAATATTCCGCACATAAGATAGCTATTATAGTACAAAAGGCGCACCATTGCGCCTCATTTTATAACTTTATGAATTTTTTACTTTACAAACTTAGTTGACCACTTCGCCCTCAACGGGCTCGTCTGTTTTTGCTTCGTCCGATTTTGCTTGCCCGTCCGCTTCTGAACTTTGACCTTCTGTTGGCTGTTGCCCTTGTGGTGAGCCTGTCGAACCATACATATTTTGCCCGATTTTCTGTAAACTCTCCGAAAGCTCTTTGGTCTTTACTTCCAAATCTTCTTTTGAACCGCTGTCTAGAATCCCTTTGAGTGCCGCCACTTTTTCTTCGACTTCTTTCTTAATATCTTCGGCCACTTTATCACCCGCATCTTTAAGTGACTTTTCGGCGGTGAAAATCAGCGAGTCGGCTTGGTTTCTGGCTTCCACTTTTTCTTTTTTCTCGGCGTCTTCGGCAGCATGAGCTTCTGCTTCTTTGGTCATCCGTTCGACTTCTTCTTTGGTTAGTCCGGTTGAACCGGTAATCTTAATGCTTTGTTCTTTGCCGGTCGCCTTATCAACCGCTTTAACGTTTAAAATACCATTGGCGTCGATATCAAAAGTGACTTCAATTTGCGGCACACCCCGGGGCGCCGGCGGAATTCCGTCTAAAACAAATCTGCCCAAAGATTTATTGTCTGCGGCCATTGGCCTTTCCCCCTGCAAAACATTAATTTCTACCTGCGTTTGATTATCTGCCGCAGTTGAGAAGATTTGCGATTTACTCGTTGGAATAGTTGAATTCTTGGAGATAAGCGGAGTTGAAACCGCACCTAGAGTTTCCAGTCCCAAAGTTAACGGCGTCACATCTAGAAGTAAAACGTCTTTGACTTCTCCACCCAAAACTCCACCTTGGATGGCCGCTCCAACCGCGACTACTTCGTCCGGATTAACCGATTTATTCGCTTCTTTGCCGAAGAACTTGGTGACTACTTCGACTACTTTTGGCATTCTGGTCATTCCGCCGACCAAAACAACTTCATCAATATCCGAAACTTTAACTTTGGCGTCTCTTAAAGCCAGCTCGACCGGTTTAACCGTTTTTTGGATCAGCGGATCAACGATTTTTTCCAGCTGGGCCCGGGTCAAAGTCATTGTCAGATGCAACGGACCATTCGGTCCTTGGGTGATAAACGGCTGGTTAATTTGCGCTTCCTGTGCAGTGGAAAGTTCAATCTTGGCCTTTTCCGCTGCTTCTCTCAACCTCTGCAAAGCCTGCGGGTCCTTTCTTAAATCGATATTATTTTCTTTTTTAAATTCATCAGCGATGTAATTTAAAATTTCCTGGTCGAAATCGTCTCCGCCCAAATGTGTATCGCCGTTGGTGGATTTTACTTCGTAGACTCCGTCACCTAGCTCAAGAATCGAAATGTCAAAAGTTCCGCCTCCCAGATCATACACCGCAATCGTGTGGGCATTTTTCTTATCCAAACCATAAGCCAAGGCCGCGGCGGTTGGCTCATTAATAATTCTCATTACTTCTAAACCGGCAATTTCTCCGGCTTGTTTGGTCGCTTGTCTTTGCGAATCGTCAAAATAGGCGGGTACTGTGATAACCGCTTGCGTTACTTTTCCGCCTAGATAGGCCTCTGCATCCGCTTTAATCTTTTGCAAAATCATGGCGGAAATTTCCTGCGGAGTATAGGTTTTACCATCCACCTCAACATCGGCCATGCCATCGCGGCCGGATTTAATTCTATAAGGAAGCCACTTGATATCACTTTGCACCGAAGCATCCGTATATTTTCGACCCATCAGCCTTTTGATTGAGAAAATGGTTTCCTTCGGTTTTAAGACAATTTGTCTTTTGGCCACGTCTCCCACAACATGAGTGGCCGGGTCAACGACTGAAGGAATAACATTTCGTCCTTCCGCCGAGTGGATAACTTTTGGGCTTCCACCTTCCATTACGGCTACACATGAGTTGGTTGTTCCTAAATCAATGCCAATTATTTTTGCCATATTTATATTTTAGATTTTTTAATCTCTAATTTTCAAGTCCCTAGGGCTCAAAAATTAAAAATTAATTATCTTCCGAAATTCCAGTCGCAATTTTTGTAACTTTCGACGGTTTTTGACCAACAATTACCTGTGCCGGTCTTAAAACTGAATCGTAAAGCATGTAACCCGAGCGCACTTCTTCCAAAACTTTTCCTTCTTCACCTTCCTGTGTTGTGATGGCTTCCATTAAATTAGGGTCAAAAGTTTTTCCGACTGTCTCGATTCTCTTAACTCCTTCGTTTTCCAAAATATCAAGAAAGTGCTTTATTGAAAGCTTGACGCCCTCATCTTGAGTATGTTTTTCGGCCAAGATTAGATTATCAAGCCCGGGCAAAAGTCTTAAGAGTAAATCTTTATTGGCTATCTTTATCCAAGAACTTTTTTCTTCGGCGATCCTTTTTTCCAAATTTTGATAGTCGGCCAAAGCTCTTTTTAACTGATTTTCAAGGTTCGCAAGTGCTTTTTCTTCTTGTTCAACTTTCTTTTCATTCTTCTTACTCATTTTTATACTTAATACTGAATTACCATCCCTGAGCAATTTCGCCGATTAGATCTCCGAAATATCTCACCGTCGGCACTACAAATGTGTAATTTAATCTTGATGGTCCTAAAACTCCAATTTCACCTGTCAAATTCATCGGCGTATGGAATTTG
>JBEKQB010000045.1:0-4694 GCA_049520155.1 Candidatus Levyibacteriota bacterium | reverse complement strand
GTTTGTAGTTTTGGATTTCTTCTGGAGTAAACCACAACGCTTTTTCCACGTTGGCTTCTTCAAGACTGGCAGAAATGTGAACAAGATTAGTTACTCCCCGCTTCTCGGCGTTGGCATAAGCCGCCGAATCGGTCGAATAATCGCCTCTGATGGTCCCCGCCGGAGCGTCAACCGGCATAGTTGGGCCGGCCGCCGCAATCGCGTTGGCAACCGCGTGCTTGCCTTCTAAAATCATCGCCACCATCGGCCCGGATTTAACGTAATCAAACAGCCAACCCTTAACCATTTTCCCCAGTTCCATCGGATCATCGGTTCCCAAGTCTTTTTTGGCGTCTTTACCATATTGCGTATAAGTCTTGAGGGTTTTTTCGCCCCATCTAAGAAGCGTCTTTGGGTCTTCGGCGTTATAGTGCTTAAGAAGTATTTCATCCTGAGCTAAAACCATCTTCATGGCGACGATTTTTAAGCCCATCCGCTCAAAGCGATTGACTATTTGCCCAACCAAGCCTCTTTTGACTCCGTCGGGCTTAACCATTACGCATGTCTGTTCCATAATTAAAATTTTAGCAACTTTTCAAACCTTTGTCTATCGGGAAAATTGCCGATAATCGCCAGATTGAGCTGGTTTTGCTTAAAATACTTTTTGGCGGCCGCTTCAACCTGTTCCATGGTTACTTTATCGATTTTGGCAATCAACTGCTCCGGCGTCTCAATTTTTTTCTCCAGGAGTTCAGATTGAGCAAAAAATGCGGCCACCGCCCGGCTATCTTCCAATCCTAGAACAAAATGTCCTTTTAAAAACTCTTTGGCTTTGTCCAATTCTTTTTTTGTGATTTGCCCTGAGCCTGTCGAGTGGGTGAAACTTGCGATTTTCGCGTATTCCGCCACAATCACCGCAATTCCCTCTTCCACCCGTTGCGGGTCAAGCCCGGCGGTCGAAACCAAAAATCCAACATCTTGGAAGTGTTCGGCGCCGGTTCGTACATAATAAGCTAGTCCCCGCTTTCCCCTAACTTCCGAAAACAATCGAGAGCTCATGCCACCGCCCAAAATTGCCGCCAGCACGGAAAGTGTATGTTTCTCTTCATTATGCGTGGAAACTGTGCGGAATCCGATGGCAATATGGACCTGCTTCGTATTTTTCTGTTTTATATAAAGAGCTGGTTTGAGCTGGTTTTCTAGTTGTTTCTTATAACTAACTATATCGAAAGGCTTCATCTGACCAAAATATTGTTCGACTAGTTCTTCCGCTTTTTGAGTTTGAATTCCGCCAGCAACGACTACTGTAATGTTTTGAGGACTATACAAACTACCCATATAATCGACGAAGCTCTGTCTGGTGATTGATTTGATAACTTCTTTGGTGCCGACAATATCCCAACCCAACGGCGTGTCGCCGTACAACAGTTTTTTGTACACATCGGAGATATTTTGCGCCGGAGTGTCTTCGTAAAGGTTTTTTTCTTCTAAAATGACACCTTTCTCTTTATCAATTTCAGTTTGGTCTAGCTTGGAGTGTTGCAGCATATCCGAGAGAACATCCAAACAAAGTTCAACATGGTTGGCAGCCGCTTTAACATAATATCCGGTCACTTCTTCACTGGTAAAAGCGTTAGACTCTCCGCCGACGCCGTCGATTAAACCGGCAATATCCAGTGCAGTTGGCCGTTTCGCGGTGCCTTTAAACGCCATGTGTTCCAAAAAATGGGAAATGCCGTTGTTCTTTCTATTCTCGTACCTACTGCCTGCACCCACCATCACCATGGCAGTGGCGCTTTCAAACGAGGGCATTGGAATGGTAATGACTCTTAGGCCGTTTCCGAGGACTTTCCGCGTATATTTCATTACCCCATTATAGCAAGTTCTGGAGGATTTTAGAAGCACTTAGCTATTCCGTTCTATCAATTTCTTCCAATCTTGCTAGTTCTTCGGCGTCGGCACCACCTTCCGGTTGATACTCTTCGCCTCTACCCAATCTTCGTATAAGTTCGATTTGCTCCCTGTTTCGATCCGGCAAGCCTGGCTGAGTTAAAAGCCTATCACAAAATTCATCTATTGAGAGAAGTCTTCGTTCCTCTTCGTCTCGTTGCGCCTGTTCAGGTTTCGCAACAAAATCTGGATTAGCCACGGGAGTTGCGTAGCGAAGCACGCCCTGCTCATCTCTGGAAACCATAAATTCTACAGGGAGAACTCCTGCTTTAGCATCAGGTCTTGGATCCCATATTTCCTTTTTTGGCGGAAAAGTTAGAAGAATCTCATCTCTTGTTAATGCTAATGGTGTTTTATTTTCGATCATTAATTGACAGCTTCCTCTCAAACCGATTCTATAGTTTTTTTACTAGAAGTCAAGAGCTATTTTCTATTGGAGTCTTTGATGCTAGAGGTTGGACATATTTGATTTTGATTATTGAAATCTTGAATTCTAGAAATCAAGAAATCGAAACGGTCAAGTTCAAGAAAGTCCAATTTCCAACTTCAAGAATTCTACATATGTTCTGGCGCATTAACACCGAGGAGTGAAAGCGTGTTTTTGAGGGTGATTTGTGTCGCTTTGAGCAACGCCAGCCGGGCTTGCGTGAGCTTTTGATTTTCTGAAATGACCTTTTGCGTTTCATAGAATTTATGAAAAAGCATTGCGATTTCCATCGCATAAGTTGTTAACGGGTTGACTTCTAAAGTTTTCACCGCTTCCTCAATTAAATATGGCAGTTTAAGTAAGTGCCGGATAAGCAAAATTTCCTCTTCTGTTTTAAGCAAAGATAAATCGGCATTTTGGGAATTGGGATTTGGAATTTGTGATTTTTTGAATATGGAACATATTCTCGAATACGCATATTGAACATAAAAAACGGGGTTATCCGACGCCCGTTTTTTCGCGAGTTCGAGGTCAAAATCCATATGCGTCGAGCTTTTTGGTGTAAGTAGGAAAAGGCGAAAGGCATCTTTGCCGACTTCGTCCAAAACTTCCCGCGCGGTGACAAAATTGCCGGCGCGCTTGCTCATCTTTAGCACCTTTTTTCCCTTTTTAAGCCTTACCCACTGATACAAAGTCACCCGCAAATCATCGGCGTTAAATCCTAAAGCTTTGACAACTGCTTTTAATCTTGGCACATGTCCCGAGTGGTTGGCACCCAAAACGTCAATCACCAAATCGTTTTGCTGCATTTTTTCGTTGTGATAAACAATATCCGAGGCAAAATATGTAAATTGTCCGTCGGATTTTTGTACCACTGTTTCGCGGTCTTTGAGGAATTCGTCGGCGGGCGCAAACCACTCTGCCCCATCTTTTTCCTTGATGAATTTTTTGATTTTTGCCAGAACTTGTGGTGCTTCTTTTCTTAAGTCCGACTCTTTGCGAACTTTATCAAATTTAATCCCCATTGCTTCGCAGTCTCTAAGAATCTCCGTCAGTATTAATTCAACCGCGATATTACCGGCTTTCTCGATAAATTCCGCCTGGGACAAATCCTCTTGGTTATCTTCCAGCTCATCCTTAACCTGTTGAGCTAATTCCTTGATATACTCACCCAGATATTGCATTTCGTAATCTGCTGGCTTTTGGTCGGGGTGAATCGTAAAATAAATTGTTTCTCCCAAGCGGTCAACTTGCCCACCAACGTCGTTATGCAGATATTCTCTTTTGACGCTGTAACCAACTTTTGAGAGAACATTTGCGATAGAGTCTCCAAGCGGTCCGCCGCGGGCATTACCGATATGCAAAGGCCCGGTCGGGTTAGCCGAAACAAACTCCACACTCGCTTTCTTCCCTTTTCCAAGCGTTGACGAGCCGTACTCATCACCTATTTCGACAATGTTTTGAACTTGATTTTGGAGATATATTTTGGAGAGATAAAAATTAATGAATCCTGGCGGGGCGATTTCGACCCTGTCAAAGTCAGAATTATGAATTAAGTATTCTGAATTAAGGATTGTAACGATTTTCTCTGCCAAATCTAACGGATTCTTGATTCTTGATTCTTGATTCTTGATTCTAGCAAGCAATGTCAGTGCAATGTTTGAAGAAAAATCGCCATGCGCCGCCTCTTTTGGCCTCTCCACCGAAAAATCGATATCTCCAGCTCCCATTTCGGCAGCGATTTTTTTCAAGATGGAGTAAATTTTTTCTTTCGGCTCTTCCATTTCCATTTCATTTTAGCACATCCACTTGAACAAGTTTTCGTGGACTTGCATAAAAATCAGTTTTGGCCTAATATACTACCTAAGCTCTTGGACTGCCGCCACTGCTGAATTTATATGATATCTGTACTTGCCTATAATATTCATTTTGGTAAAAAATTGGGCCGTATCGAAAAATGGCTCTTAAAACACCCGAATAAATTTGACATCATTTGCCTGCAGGAATTCCCGATAGAAACGGGCGCCTCTTTTTTGCAGACTCTGCAAAAACACTCCTATGACTATCAATTTGCACCCTCGTCTTTTTTAACCAGGCCTTTAGGCAAAAAAAACCAATACGGCGAACTGACACTTTACCGGAAAAAGTCATTGAAACTTTTAGACTACAAAGTTATCAAACTTGGGAAAAATTTCCTGGAGAAAAGATTTAGGCACGGCGGCGATAAAACTTCGCTTTTGACCGTGTTTAAATATAGAAACAAAAAAATTGTTCTCGCCAACTCGCAACTGGTTTGTTATGCACTTAACTCCCGCCGCATCAACCAGATTTCCAAAAT
>JBEKQB010000044.1:0-4861 GCA_049520155.1 Candidatus Levyibacteriota bacterium | reverse complement strand
CAAGTTTAAAAAAGGTGCGATTCTAATTAATACCGCCCGGGGGGCACTGGTTGAAACGCAGGCAATTCTTACTGGTTTAGAAAAGGGAATATTGGCCGGAGCGGGTTTAGATGTCTTAGAGGAAGAGAACGCGCTTAAGGAAGAAAGAGAGTTTCTAGCGTCGGAGCATATTGCCAAAGGCGATATTCAGACAGAGCTTTTGGACCATATTCTTTTGGACAGAAATGACGTCGTGATTACTCCGCATAACGCTTTCAATAGCATCGAAGCGCTACAAGAGATACTGGAAACATCTTTAGGTAATGTCAAAAGCTTCTTGAATAAAGCCCCGGTAAATATAGTTGAACAGAATTTGTGAACACTAGGGTTTGCAACTTAATAAAAAATAATTCGTTGACATAACAAAAAGTCTCTGCTATGGTAGTACAACGAGGAGGAAAGTATGGCGGATTTAACTTTAACAGATCAAAATTTTAAAGAGGAAGTGCTTGAATCAAAAGTGCCGGTCCTGGTAGATTTTTGGGCGGAGTGGTGTCATCCCTGTCACATTGTTGGGCCAATCGTTGAAGAATTAGCAAAAGAATATGATGGAAAATTAAAGGTAGGAAAGCTCGATGTAGACGCAAATCAAGTTGGGGGTAGCTACGGAATAATGAGTATCCCAACTCTTTTGATTTTCCAAAATGGTCAGGTAGTCAAATCAATGGTAGGAGCACAAAGCAAAGATAATTTTAAGAAAGAAATAGACAGCGTGTTAGGGGATTAGAAAAATTTAAGCTCGCTCACTAAAATTTTCTCGCTTTCAGCTCATGCTAAAATAGCGCAGGCTCCTCGTTAAGGAATTCGGTATGAAAGCAGCGAAAATTTTGTAAGCCCGCAGCATTTTATTTATGGATAAGTTGTACGATGTAATAATAATTGGTTCTGGTCCCGCCGGTTTAACTGCCGCCATTTACACGACCCGCGCGGATCTAAAAACTTTGGTTATCTCCGGAGTCAAATGGGGCGGGCAGTTAATGTTGACTACCGAAGTTGAGAATTTTCCCGGTTTTCCCGAGGGCATTGAGGGGCCGGATTTAATGGCCAAGATGCGAAAGCAAGCGGAAAGATTTGGCGCGCAGTTTATTGATGACGATTTCACTTCTGCCGATTTTTCTTCCCAGCCCTTTAAAGTTGCGGTCGGCGACAAAACTTACGAAGCCAAAGCGGTAATTATTGCAACGGGTGCCGACACAAAATGGCTTGGCGTTAAAGGTGAGCAGGGAAAAATCGGACGCGGAGTTTCTAGTTGTGCTCCCTGTGACGCGGCCTTTTTTAGAAATAAAAAGGTTATCGTAGTCGGCGGGGGAGACAGCGCAATGGAAGAAGCAACAGTTCTGACAAAATTTGCCGATAGCGTCACTCTTGTCCATCGACGTGCCTCGTTCAGGGCCTCGGAAATCATGCAAAAAAGAGTAAAGGAAAATCCAAAAATAAAAATTCTTTTCGACGCGGAGATTACAGAGATTCTAGGTGAGTTAAAAGTCGAGAAAGTAAAACTTAAAAACAATCAAACAGGGATAGAAACGGAAATGCCGGTTGACGGCGTGTTTGTGGCAATCGGACACCTGCCAAACACCGCAAAATTTACTGGCATTGATTTAGATAAAGAGGGATTTATTAAAGTCCGCGACCATTTCTTAACCAATAAAGAAGGTGTGTTTGTCGCCGGCGATGTGCACGACAAAAACTATAAGCAGGCAATTACCGCCGCCGGATTTGGCGCCGCCGCTGCTTTGGAACTGCAAAAGTGGCTCTCCGACAAAACCGCATAGCTTCCTAGCTTAAGAACTGTAATCAGGATTACAGACTCCCTTAAGTATTTCGTTTACCCTATTGTTAATGGAAGAAGAGCAAAAACAATCCGGTTATGGAAAAAGGCCGTTTTGGCAATGGGTGGTTCTATATGTTGTAATTGGAGTGGTAATTTATGGCGGGGTTTATTATTTCCTTACGGCCAAAAATAGCGGGCGAAATAGTGCAAGCTCCTCTTACCCAGCAATAAAAGTGACGCCAACTGCAAAGCCAACAATTATGATGCAAAAATTTAGTGACTCAAGTGATTTTCAATATGCTTATAAAATTTTTCCTGGCGCTTTGTCCAGCGAATCAAAACAAGCGATGGCCGGTTTCGCGATGACGACAAAAACGCTGCCTGACAATTCGACTCAAGTTACCTTAACTGCCCAAAAACCGGAATATAAAAGCCAACAGTATACGGTAAAATCGGGATATACGCTTTATTTCATTGAAAGAAATCTTAAGGATGATAATCCGGAGGAAGATTCAGATGCCAATCTACATGATGACACCGCAATTCTCGTCGACCCCCAAGGGAACATTGCGCAATAGCTGTAGAAGATTCGTTTAGTTGTATGGTTACAGAAATACACAGAGAATTATTAATAAGAGATGTAGCTTCTTCGACAGCTCTAGAACAACCGAATTCAATCAAGCACTTGGAACCAGCATTAAATGAATTCTTTGGCTGGTTTTCAGATGATAGATTAATTTCTGAAATGGCAAGAATAGTCCCTAATGAAAATAGCGCTAACATAAGGCGTGCAACAGTAGAACTAATTGGTTCTGCATGGGAAGAAAGCGGCGCGAAACCTGATAAATTGAATAGAATAAAAGCGATTTTCCGCAAGTTCTATTTAAAGGCTGGTCTTAGAGGAATAGATGTAGATACTTATACAATTGGTCAACTTCGCTACGATTGTGAGAAGCATAATATCAGTAAAATTCCTGGCGTAGGAGAGGCAGCAGAAGATTTTTTTGCAGGGGTTGTTAGAAAAAGAACGCTGCAAATTCTGCAGGGTGGCGCTACGGCTCAGGAATAGTTAAGTTTAAAGTTGTATAATTTAGACGATGAACGTTAAAGGTAAAGTGGCGATTGTGACCGGTGCTTCTTCGGGAATTGGGCTGGCGACTGCAAAACTTCTTTCCAAAAATGGCGCCAAAGTGGTGCTAGCCGCCCGCTCAAAAGATAAGCTGATAGAACTTTCAAAAACACTTCTTAACTCATTAGTTATTCAAGTAGATATGACCAACGATGTCCAAATAAAAGCAATGGTGGGGAAAACCGTTGAATATTTTGGCCAGGTAGATATTCTCATTAACAACGCCGGCCGAGGATACGACGCTTCAATCGTTGATACAAATATAAATACTTTCCGTGACCTGTTCAAGCTAGACGTAATTGTACCGCTGGTGGCGATGCAGGCGGTAATTCCTTTGATGCAAAAACAGGGCGGGGGTACAATCATCAACATTTCTTCCGGCACGGCTTTAATGGCACTTCCCAATATGGCGGCCTATTCTTCCCTAAAACGCGCCTTAGCTGGTATTTCTTTAACCGCGCGAGAAGAATTAAAAGACGATAAAATTAGCGTCAGTGTGGTTTACCCATATATCACGTTGTCGGATTTTGAAAAGAATACGCTTAAAGCAAAACCTCAAAAACAAGAAGAGGATTGGAGCTCGGATGACCCAAACTTCAAACCGCCGGATAGTGCCGAATACGTGGCGGAAAAGATTTTGGAAGGAATTAAAAGTGGAGAGGCGGAAATTTTCGTCCATGATTGGATGAAAAGAAGCTAATGATGAAAATAAAACAAAATTCAGGTAGCACTCGCAAGAAAGTTTTAGTCACCGGCTCGCTTGGGTACCTCGGCAGCGTCCTGACAGGTTATTTAGAGCAAAACGGTTTTGACTGTCTCGGGTATGATGCCGGTTTCTTTAGAAACTGTTTGCTTTATAAGCCGGCGGCAGTTAGAACTGTTTTTGGTGATGCAAGAGAAATAACCGAGAAAGATTTAAAAGGCATCGATGTGTTGGTCCATTTGGCCGGAGTTTCCAATGACCCGTTCGGGGATTTGGATGCCAAGCGGATTTATGACCCAACCCGTGTCTATGCCGAAAAAGTCGCCAAACTTTGCAAGCGTTTAGGGATAAAGTTTATTTTTGCATCCAGTTGTTCGGTCTATGGCCTCGGTCAGGATAAATTGTTGACCGAAGACTCACCGACTTATCCGCAAACACCGTATTCCCTTAACAAGCTGCAGATAGAGCAGGATTTAGAGAAGCTAAGCGACCGGAATTTTTCACCGGTAGCCTTAAGGTTTGCTACGGCTTTCGGTATGTCGCCCAGAATGCGCTTTGACATTGTTGTGAACATGCTGACAGGGATGGCATTTACGACCAGCAAAATTATTTTGAATTCCGATGGTAAACCGTGGCGTCCCAATGTGCATGTGCTGGATATTTGTAAGGCAATCAGGTTTGCCATTGATTCAGATTACAACGCCGGGAAAATACTGGTATTAAACGTTGGCGATGAACAAAATAATCTGCAAATTATTGACATTGCCAAGGCGGTACAGGCCGAACTTCCGAGTTGCGAGCTAAAGTTTTTGTCAGAGGATTTGGAGCTGGATAAGGAAGATTTGGTCAGGGATAGAAAGGTTAAAGGGGGAGTTGATAGAAGGACTTACAAAGTATCTTTTGCCAAAATCCGCAAAGTATTCCCCAGTTTTAAATGTGATTGGACAGTAAATTTGGGTATTCAGGAAATGCTAAAGACTTTTCAGGCAATGAAATTAACCGAAGCCCAGTTCAAAAAGCGGGATTTTTACCGACTGCAAACAATTGAACGACTTTATCAAGAGCACTTTCTATCGTCTGATTTGCGCTGGTTAAAAGCAAAGGAGGAACGCTGATGAAGTATCGAGTTTTAGGTAAAACCGGCCTTAAGGTTTCGGTGATTGGTTTAGGAACTCATCAATTCTCGGGGGAATGGGCCAAGGAATTTTCAGAGGAT
>JBEKQB010000043.1:0-5023 GCA_049520155.1 Candidatus Levyibacteriota bacterium | reverse complement strand
GAGGCGGCATACGATATGGATGCCGAAATACAGTCTCGCCGAAGAGAGAACTCTTTTGCCGAACAATCAGGACAGGAAAGGTATACGGAAGAACAATTGTTGACCGACCCAAAGGCAAGAGATGAAATCTTTAATAGTTTTTTTGCAGACGCAGATGCTACACCGAGTCAACAGTTTCGAGAAGCATTTGACCCCTTTTCTGTAGGAATACAGCACAGAAGGTTTTTAAGAACCGTAAGACAAGCTTCTACCTCTGGCAAGGCAGGTAATATTACTTTGACTACTGAGCAGAAAAACTTATTAAGGGCTGATTATCAAAGATATGTCAAAGAACATGATATTAGAGAGGCTTTGCATAATGCTAATTATGCATTATATTTCCCTGTAAAATTTGAGCAATTAGCAGATAGCTTGCAAGGATTCCGTTCCGAGTTGGGAGATTATGCCAATCGGACAGTAGGTGTTAGGCAAATGATGGATTTGTTTGAAGGCGCTCTTAGGGAGGATATGGCAGCGCATGGCGGATACCTAAGACAGGAAGCTGTATTAGACAGAACGGGAACCGGTTCACCTGAAGAGGGGTTTGTTGTAAAAAAAGTCAAAGAACGTTTTAGACAAATGTGGGAAAGCGGGCAAATTTTTTCCAAAGACCAACGTGGGAATAGCATTGATGTTAGACAGGAGAAAGGAGAAATTACAGACTGGGAAATCGATAAAATCTTTTCGATGGCAAGAGGTATGGAGATAGTTTCATTGCGTTTGCTCTCTTTGGCTGCAGAAAGCAAATTGCCTAAAGGCGGAATTGCCCAATACACAAGCTTGTGGCTACAGGATTTGTTACAAGGATACTCTGGGTATGTGCATGCCTTAGCAAAGTATAATATTACCGAAAAAGGACTGAGGGCATATCTTTACAACGAAGATAAGATACGAAGGCTGATGGGGATTTTAGGAACATGGAATCCAAGAGCTGCCGAACAAATGTGGAAAGATTTTCAAACCGACCCGCGAAAAGTGCTTTATGAATCGAAGGACCTTAGTTATTTACAACGGCTCAATTCAAACCGCTGCGGTGATATTTTTACTTGGGCCTCATGGAGATTTGATAATAAAGATTTTAGCGCGCCAAGCGCAACGCAACAATTTATAATTAATGGTAGAGCGAAAATGTACTGGAGGCAAATAAATCCGGATCAGCCTTTCCCCGAAGAGGAAGCTTGGCAACAATGGGTTAGCTCAGTCCCCGCGGCTTATGAAAATAATGAATACGGCAATTGGATTGGGACAGGCTTAAGGTTTGAAAGATTAAGAGGCGCTCTGGCCAAGCTTGGGAGCAAAGACAAGAAGGAGAGACAAGAAGGCGAAGATGCTCTTTTAAGCGCAAAGCAAATCATGGGTAGAATGGTTGACTTGCAGCCGCAGCGGTTATATTTGGTCTCGGAAAAAATCCGAGCGAGATTGAATCTTGAAATGACCCCTGATGAAATATCGAAAGCTTTGTTTGGCTTATCAATAATGGAGTCGGCAATCTATGCCAGAAGGGAACAACTGCTATCACAAGGGAAAACCTTTGACACGCTTAATTTAGATGATTTTTATGATGTTATAACAGATGTTGGTGAAAGAGAATTGGCCAGAAGGTTGGCAGGTGCGGTAAAAAATGACTTTAAGGATAATCAAGAAAAATACTGGAAGGAATTTGTTCACGACCGAGAATATACACATGGATTCGTGCTTTGGACAGGAGATGTGCCAGTTGATGAATTTAACATGGTGGCTTTGGGAGATACCGGTGGGTACGCCAGAAGACTTCGGGATAATAAGGCGCAAACTGAAGCTTTTGCCAAAGAAGTAGAGCTTCTCGGAAACTTAGCAAATATTCAAGAACCAGAGCAATTGGTAGCAGCCTTAGAGGAGGTTTATAAAAAGATTGCCGAATATGATGCCCCTAAGGCAAAAGAAGCAGTAGCAGAAAAAGCAATAATGCTACTGAAGTTTTTCAAAGAAGAATCTTTTGCCGATTTATTACCAGTCGTAGGCCCTTTGGCGAGAATACTTACTAGAACTTCGGCGGCGCAGTTGGCATTTGGGAAAACTGCTGCATCCTGGGGACCGGCTACAATCGATTTAGTACTGATTCAATTAAGAGATCGGGGAAGGATAACGGACGAAAAATTTAAAGAGGGTCGAGAAATACTCTTGGCTGGGAAAAGAGATATCGGGATAGAAGTTGGGAGCGCAATCATGCAATTCATGTCTTTAGCGATAGCTTTATACATATTGCAACAGCTTATAAAAAGCGAAACGAGTTCGCAACGTTAAGAATTTCTTTTTGCTATATATAGATAATACTTGGTGGGCCTCCTTCTAGATAAACGTTGTGGCTAGTTCTTTTATTCCTATCCGCGGACATTTGATTGTTGGTCAGTGGAGCCAGTGGAAGGAACAGAAGCTTTCCCTGGCCTCAAACGCCCGATCTGTCTACCAAGAAAGCCAGCGCCCGGAACCTTACCCATATACTGTGCGGTGTATCCGATTTGAGCCATCTTACCGGGTAAACCGACAATTCCCATTCCGACGCCGGCGGCGCTCGTCCCTCCGAGCTTAAGTTGTGGCGCTTTGAAGGCTTTCTTGGTCATATCGACAACCCCTGGTGTTGCCAAAATTATACCTAAGGCAATTAAAGGAGCGATGTTATTTATCAATCCCTGGGAAATTAATGGCGGAACAAAAGCGGTACTGCTAATTTGAGCGGTTACAGCATATTGATTCCCTTGAACTCCGCTGGCATTAACAAAGGCGTCGGAGAAAAGCCTTGCCAATAAAATCATCAAAATTGCTGCCGGGAAAGCCGCCAAATTGCCTGCCATATCCCTAAGCCATGCTCCAAAACCGGCGCTTTGTTGCCCCGGGATCAGTCCGGAAATAATCCAGAACGGCGCAAAAATAACGTCAATCAAAATCATAATGTAGGCTTTAAGCAGCGCAAACCAGAGTTTTAAAAGCGCCCACAAAAGTGCAATGATTAAAATCAAATAAGCCAGAAGTCCGACAACCCAAGAAATAATGTTGCTAATTATCCCCCCAACCAAATTACCAATCGCTCCGAGCACTCCTCCGACGACATCGGCAGCAGCATTGACGACAACATTAACTACGGGAATACATCCAAGAGCAAAACAACCATTGCCTGATCCAGTAGTGGCGGAGCTTGAGGCAACTACAGGAGGTAGAGTATCGGGAGAAATAAACTTCTGGACGATATTAGCTATGGCTCCGGCCCCATTAAAGGCAATGTTATGAATTCCGCCTAAGGTGAAGCCTGTGCTGTTATTTAGTACGTCATTGGCAAATTGTGGGGCGGGATTATAAATTCCGTTGGCAACCGAGCTTGAAATAATGCTTGGGTCGGCTTGAGCCATTAAGTTAATTACAACGTAAATACTGACCCACATTAAATCAATTAAAAACCCGGCAATGGCAAAAGAAAAGGTCACCAAAATCAGCGAAATAATGATTTTGGGAATTTGGTTTTGAATGGTCATGACGGTTCGCGGGTCAATCCTTACCCGAAGCATAATTGCCAAGCCAATCAGGATAAAAATAAAGACGAATAAAAGATAGACGACGTTTCGGAAAACCACCCAAGCATGCGACAAAGGGGTTAACCCTTCAAAACCAATACCGGTGACCTGGGCATAGCTTGGTTTGGCAATGCCAAAATTGCTTTGCATGTAGGCGATAAAATCAGAAGTGTGCAGGGGTGGCGTGTATAAAACAGCAATCATTCCACCCACCGCTCCCAGTGCTCCGCCATTATTTTTTACGTAGCCTATTTTGCCAGTGTTTGGATCATAGCCCAGGCATTGGCCGTTTTTACTCAACGGGTCTTTGCCGGCGAGGTCACAGGCTAAAGAAGACATAATTTCCAGCATTAAACTTTGCGAGAAAGTATGTAAGTTGTTCGGCACATTGGAGTCTGTATTGGGGGCCAAATATGGTTGGGTTTGAACAGTTGCTGGAGTCTGATTCGCGCTTTGGGCAAAAGCAGGCCCCTTAATAAATAAAAATGCAAAAAGAAAAATTAAAACAGATGCAATTAATCGAGCAGGCAGTTTCATCTACATTTCTAGTTTGAATTATTTTCCAAACGATGTCAAGTTTGTTAAAAAGCAAAAAGTGAAGTAAAATACGGTTAGTGTGCCCGTAGTTCAATGGATAGAACACCTGGTTGCGGTCCAGGCGGTTGGAGGTTCGACTCCTCTCGGGCACGCAGAGGGAGAGGTCGCATAGTGGACTAGTGCGGCGGTTTCGAAAACCGCTGTCTGTCATTAGATGGACCGTGGGTTCGAATCCCACCCTCTCCGCAATTCAGTTTCTCCTCAGCCTTTTATTAGATAATTTTCTTAAAGACTCTACTGCAAAAGATTTCAGTTTCTGCAATAATTAAACAATGGAAGAAATAATTCAGGCGCAAAATTTAACTAAAAAGTTTGGTAATTTTACGGCCGTCAATGACGTCTCCTTCAGTGTGCAAAAAGGAGAGATTTTTGCTTTTTTAGGGCCAAACGGAGCCGGGAAAACCACTACCATTAAAATGCTCACGACACTTTTAAAACCGTCTAGTGGGACAATCAAATTAAATGGGATTGATGTAATTATCCACCCGGAAAAAGCCAGAAAAACTTTCGGGATTGTTTTTCAAGACCCCAGCCTAGACGATGAGCTAACAGCTATGGAGAATATGGAATTTCACGCCGTACTTTACAAAGTGCCCGGACATGAAATAAAGACAAGAATCGAGAAATTCCTCAACTTTGTCCAGCTTTGGGATAGAAGAAACGATTTGGTCAAAACTTTTTCTGGCGGAATGAAAAGAAGATTGGAAATTGCCCGCGGACTGTTACATAAACCCGAAATTTTGTTTCTGGATGAGCCGACCCAAGGACTTGACCCGCAAACCAGAAATAAAATCTGGGAATACTTACAAGATTTAAATAAAGAGACGCAGATTACGGTTTTT
>JBEKQB010000042.1:0-5208 GCA_049520155.1 Candidatus Levyibacteriota bacterium | reverse complement strand
TTCCTAGGGCTAAAACCGTCAGCGCCATAACTTTTCCGAATTTAGTTAGATATCCAGCGAGCAGGCTTACCAAAAACATAATAATCCCCAAAAGTGTCCAGGGATAATTTATTTCCGAAAGCAAAGGCGTTATTTTCCAAATAAAGGCGCTTGGGGAAAAAAGTAAAAAGGAGACAAGCAAAGTAACAACGATTAAGAATAGGGCAATTCTGGCATCTTTGTTTTTTTTGACACTTTTAAGAGCAAAAATAAAAGCCAAGACAAAAATTATTAGTTGCGGAATGCCAATTTGGTAGCCGAATGGGTTTGGGTCGGTTGGCGTCCCGTATCCCCACTGAGGAATAATCAACTGTAACGGTTTGACAAAATATAAGCTTCTATCGGCAATTGGAATCTTTGACAGTAAGATTAAATTTTTCTCAAAAATCGCCGGAATCCAGAAAAAAGCCGCCAGACACAAAGAAAAAAACAGCGATAACAAAAGCCTGATGACAAAATTTATTTCCTTTTTAAACAGCACCAAAAGGATTATCAGAAGAATGATTATTCCAAACAAAACCGTCATAATATTGTGCGTCGCGATCAAAAGTGCAAACATTACTGCGGTAAATAACATATCGCTAAGTTTTTTTCTTTCATAGATTTTCTTTATCCCTAAAAGTATCAGCGGGAACAAAACGAAAGATAGCGACTCCCCGATTGATCCCCTGACATACAAATCAACGATTCTGTAAGGAACGTAGGTATAAAAAAATGCGCTCGCCAGCGCTGCCCATTTGTCTTTCCAGAGCTCCTTTGCCAGGACAAACATTGAAAAAAATGAAAAAACAACACTTAGGGAAAATAAAATTTTGATGCTGTTAACAAATCCCAATTTTAAGAGAACTGGAATTAAACCTAAGTAATAAGGCAGGGGATAGGTAAAATTAAAAAGGGGATATCCATACTGAAAATTTAAATATCCGCTGTAACGGGCGGGAAACTGAAAATCCTTGATTTCCCGATACATATCCGACAATCTTATAACCGCCCATTCGCCGTCATGGCTGGGAAAAAAACCGGTCTTAAAATAAGGCAGGATAAGCGGCAGGCAAACAACAAAAGCCAGTACCAATATTCCTGTCCAATAAAGCAAAATTTTTTTCATGTTCCGACAATTCTGTACGCAACTGTTCCGTCCAGATAATAAATGGTTTTAATTAGTCCTGGGGCATTAGCCGGAATTTCCTGAGGGCTACCAATCAATAAGGTATTTCGCAGTGTTTTATCCTGACCCCAATTAATATCCCTAAACTCGTACTTTCCGATTACTCTTCTCATCCTCTCAACTTGACCGGTCCCCAGATAATTCCAGTTTTGTTGGTACCAGGCAGGATCAATCTTATTGTAAAAAAGATAATAGATATAGGGCTGATCGTAAGCATAAGTAAAAATAATCTTACTGTACTTGTCTTCCAATGATTTTGCGTCCAGAATTGCTTCTTTATTACCGTACTGCCAGAAATACCCGTATTCAACCGGCGTATTAACGTAATACTGGTGCAGATAATAAGCGAAATTAAAGATAAAAAGCAGGGAAACAATCCCCAAAAGAATTTTATTCCGCACGGCCTTCTCTTGGAAAAATAGATAGTAAACGCCGAAAGCGGCAAAGATCGAAAACTCAGGCGCCATGGCAATCGCTCGGACGGGATGCGGACTTCCGGTCGAGATGGCGGCCGGCAAAGGAGCAAGCAAAAACACTATCAGTAAAAGCCAAATTCTCTTTGTCCTTCTTTTAAAAAGGGCATATAAACCGATGAGAATGAACGGGAAATCCCACAGATAAAGCATGCCCATATTGACCGCATGGTGTTGGACTCCACTATCTCCATGGAAAAATAAAAAGTCGGGATTCCACTGGTCAAAATACGATTTGGCAACCGCTAAAGAATAAGCCAACCTTCTGTTATCAAACAGCGAACCGATAAAATCCTTATTCTGTAGGTCTCTCTGAACCTCTTTCGTAGAATTAGCGATAACACTCGTGTCCGCAAAAAGAGAGACCATTGAAAGCCTTGACGCCGAACCGCTCGGACCGACAAAACTGAAGAAAACCGGGACCGCTAAAATCAGAGCGAAGATAGCGCCAACGATGTAATATTTTTTGTTTTCCCAAATTTCTTTCCAAAAATAAATCAAACAGGCTACGGCAAAAAGCGGAACGATTAAGCGGAAACTGTGATATGAATAAAGGCTGACGGCAAAAGAAATGACCGAGAGAAAAACCATCTTCGGACTACGAATAGACTTTAAGAATAAAAAAAAGCCAAGCAGAAAGAAAAACAAGCCGACATTTGCCTCGAAGGCGGCTCTGGAAAACTGCAGGCTCCAAGGAGAAACTCCCCAGAAGAAAGCGGCAATCAAAGCCAGTTTCTCTTTCCGGTCATCTTCCCAATGGTTAAAAATTTCTTTGACTAAAAAATAAATTACGATTACGCTTAAAAAACCAAACAGCGCCGAGGGGAACCGAACGCCGGTTTCGTTTAAACCAAACACGGCGATGCTCGGGACAGCCAAATAGACGTAGGCAGCTGGTTTATAATCATCAAAAGAGCGGATGCTGATAGGTAGCTTATTACCGTATTCGTCCGCTCCTGTTTTTAAGATTGAATAAGCATTGTAGCCTAAAGATGCCTCGTCCCAATCTAGACTGGGAGGATTAACGTTCAATTTATAAAACCGCAGAAATAAAGATAAGGCCAGGATTATGAATAAAATAAGATAACTCCACTTAATAAATTTGCTCATAAACTATTTTAAACATTCCTTCCCAGGCTATTTGGAACTTATTTGATAAACTCTGTAATAATTACTGGTATCTCCTTGCTGGACCTCGAAAACTAACTTGAGCGGAAAATCAACCGGAATCACCACATGCTGCGACTGATAGAAAACGAAGTAGGCCGGCATTTTGGCTGCTTGAGCTAAAACATCTTTGGGAAAAATATCCACCGGCCAATAGCCTTTAATCGTGACATTTTTATTACTAACCATATACATCTCCAGAGATTCAGGCAGAAGGCCGAAGGTCCCCTCCGTGGCGATGAATATTTTTTGGTTTTGAGCCTGCTTTTCAAAAAAAGCGATACTTTCTTTGACTCCCCAACCGGCTGCCCAACTGTCTGTGTACTGCCCATGATCCGCATCGGCAATCGGCGCTTTTAAAGGATTCACGGCGAAAAGGGTTGAAACGTAAAGAGGATAAACAATCACTACTATTAATAGTATTAGTTGTGCAATTCTTGAATAGATAATTTTTTTGGCAAAAAACTTTTCCGCTTTCCCAAATAGAAAATTTAGCGACCAAGCTGCCAGCGGCAGAAGCATCAGACTCATCAAAAAGACGAATCTTGGATAAATTATTTTACCAAAAAGCGCTAAAGCCAGAAAAGGTAAAACAAAGTATAAAAGCAAAACAATTTTTTCTTTGAAAAATTTATTGATAAATAAAATCGCCAGCAAAACCAAAATTAAGAAAGAGGGCGTCAGGTATTGTAACAGCCAGCTGGTGAGGCCATTGAGATTGCTAAGAAAATAAGCAAAAGGATGCTGAATCCACTGCGAAAACGGATAGACAAACGTGGCGTTTTTGGTTGCAATCATTTCATAAAGCGGCGAAAGTCTGAGAATGCTATACAAACCATAGCTTATAGCGGCGGCAAAGACTGCCAGTAATACAAACTCGCCCAATTTTCTTTTGGCCTTTTTTTGTTTGAAGTCAAACAGGATTAACAGTAGCGGCAATAAATAAATACTGAAGAAGTTGGAGCTTTTGGTCAGTACTCCCCCGCCGATAACAAATCCTAATGTATAAGCAATTTCCAATCTGACTTTTCTGACTAGAAGCACCGAAAAATACAGCGCCCAAACATAAAAGGTGGCAACCATGCTATCGTATAAAGCCATTCGGTCGAGAACTTGAGCAAAAGGATAAACAATATATAAAGCTGCCACAAGAAAAGCAGTTCGCTTATTTTTGAAGAGTTCTAAGGTTAGCGCAAATAAACCGAGCATGGTTGCAAAACCAGTCGCGACCGAGACCAATCTCCCTGCAATCAGCGGATCACGAATAAACTTCATTAACGCCATCACTACCCAGACATACATTGGCTGTTTACCGTCGGTTAAGGAAATAAACCGCCACGAGGAATCATGCAGAGCAATCTGAGCCCACCTGACATAAATTGCTTCATCAGTAAAGATTGGCAGCCGACTTAGGAAAATCAAACGGAGAACGAAATAAGCTACAGCCAGAAGAAGCGAAAAGACAATTTCCCACTTATGCTGCGAAACGAGCTTCATATAGAGATTATAGTAGAATGGGCCGTCCTAATCAACGCTTGGGGGAAACCCCCACTTTTAGAACGAGGAGAATAGTTAACAGGGAAACCGTAATTAAACCCGTAATCTCGATGTTTTGGATAATTTGTGGGTAGCCTTTGGCATAATCGGTCATCAGGACATATGGGATATAAATTACCAAGGCAAAGATTGATGCAATCAGCATTGGGATAAAAATGTAAAGTTTTTTCGGGATAAACGCCGCCATCGATAATGGGAAAACTAAATACCAAGGTTGGAATGTCGTCCGAACACTAGCAATAAGAACAGTGAGTAGCGATAAAATAACTGAAGCGATAAAGAATTTTTCCCAGTTTATTTTACGACCAGTTCTCTCGAAAAATTCCACTATGATGAACAACGGTAAAAGTGCTCCGGTGGAAAATTTTATGCCGATCGAGAACAGATTACTCACCCAAGACAGAACTTTTTTCTTCTGCAGGAAAAGATAAATTGAAAGAAGAATAAAAAATATCATCGGGATATCGTTATGCGCCGAGACCAACGACTCGATTAGAACCAGCGGGTTAAAAGCAAAAAAAGTAACGTTTAATATTTTATTTTCCGGAAAGAGCTTGGCGGAAATCTGATAAACAAGATAGCAACTGCCTAAAAACGACAAAGCCATCAAAATTTTAAACAGAAAAAAGGTCGGCAAAAAATAATCCATCCCGATAAAGGTTAAAGGAACGGTTAGAATCAGCCAACTCGGACCATACGGATAGTAGCGGTGAGTCCAGCGCATAAAATTAAGCATCGGGTCGCTGGTAAAATCCGACGCCTCGCGCCCCAATTCGCCAAAAAGGTCGGCGGCTTCCTTGTCGC
>JBEKQB010000041.1:0-5249 GCA_049520155.1 Candidatus Levyibacteriota bacterium | reverse complement strand
CCTTGTTTAATTCATTTGGTAAAGCCCTGGACGGATCAGATCTGGCCCCTGAAACAATTATTCTGGCAGCTGGATATTGTTGTCCGGCTTTTATTATTTCGGCAACTCTTAATTGATATGACTTTGTATCGCTTTCTTTACTGGTTCCCAAAGCAACAATGTAATCGATTGGGTCGTCGGGAGAAGGAAGTCTTTCGAATTCAATAAAGCTTTTAAGTCTTTCGTATTGAAAAGGTTTCAGCGTTCCTGCTCTTAATTTCTCCCCGATTGTTCTTTGAAAATAGTTTTTCGTCTCCGGCATAAACTAAGTATAGCAACTGCTTGAAAATATTTCCGCGCCGTCGTCAGTGAATTCTCCTCGTAAATTCTCTAGAATAAGGGCTTGACAAGTGCTTGTTTAGCTTGTATTGTTAATGTATTCTAAAATTAAGGAGGTGAATTAAATTGACAAAAAAAGATCTCGTTGAATTGGTCGCTAAAAAAGGGAACCTGACCCGCAAAGCCTCCAAGGACGCCGTCGGTGCCTTTCTAAACGGTATTAGGGATTCGCTGAAAAGAGGAGAAAAAGTAGTGATTACCGGATTTGGCACGTTCTCGATTAGAAAAAGAGCTGCCAGGCCAGGAAGGAATCCAAAAACCGGCGAAAAAATTACTATCGCAGCCCGAAAAGCGCCCGGATTTACACCTGGGAAAACACTCAAAAAGTTAGTCAGATAGTCATTTTAAGTTCAGATTTGCTATAATGCTGGTATGACTTTAAGACTAAGGTCCGTTTTCTTTATCGCAGTAGGACTCTTGCTTTTGTGGTTCCTTTATCTAGAGCGTGCTGTTCTGACCCCATTTATTTTGGCCGCCATTTTCGCTTACATTTTTAATCCGGTTGTCAATTTTTTTTCTCATCACTTAAGACTTCCCAGAGCTCTTTCCGTTTTAACTATCTATTTGGCGATTATAGCTGTAGTTGCTATGGCAAGTTTGGCCTTTTCCAGTCGTATTGTGGAAGAGTCGATGGAATTAAAACAAGAAGCAGTCACAATTACCAAAACCGCCAAACAACAAATTAACAGTTTGCCTGAATGGCTCAAACCGACCGCCAGTGATACTTTAGTAAATTTTGAAAAGGGCGTTTTTATATCTTATCCTTCGGTGATATCTTTCGTGCCAAAAGCCTTTTCCAGAATCTTAAGCTTTATCATTTTCCTCTTCGCCGCTTTCTATTTTCTTAAAGAAGGCCGGAGTATGTTTGATAAACTCTTAAATTTTGTTCCCAATGATTACAAAGTGGAAGCGGATATTCTAATCCGAAGAATTAATTCTGTCCTGGGGAGTTATCTAAGAGGACAAATCTTCTTGATATTTTTTGTGGCTTTGACTTTATTTATCGCTTTAGCCATTCTAGGTGTGAAGTTTGCTTTAATTCTGGCTGTGTTTTCGGGATTCGCCGAAATAGTGCCGATTATCGGTCCGATCGTGGCTGCCTCCGTTGCGGCGCTGGCGGCATATATAGGAGGCGGGTCTAATTTTGGTTTAGCGCCTCTGCAAACAGCGTTGATAGTAGTTGTAATTTATGCGGTGGTTCGTCAAATCCAAGACTATCTAATTAACCCATATGTCATGGGCAAAATTACCAAACTCCATCCCTTGATAATCCTTTTTGCCGTAATCGCGGGAGAGCATATTGCCGGAATCTTAGGTTTAGTATTGGCTGTGCCGACCGCGGGTGTTATCAAAATTATTTTTGAGTATTCCTTAGACAAAATCAACAGCGAGTCCCACTAAAAACGTCTACGGCACTAAAAAGTCTGCGGATGTAGTAAGCCAGATTCTGTTTCAGTTGCAATCTCTCTCAGTATGATATTTAGTCATTCTGCTCCGATATCCTCGGAATGCCCTATCTTTGATGCTCCCTTAAAGCAAGGTGGTAACGCATCTTTCGTAGGTTGCAGCAGGTAGGATTGCCCGTTTCACTCCCACTCGTCTCTGTTGCTCTCAGATTCTGTTAATTCAGAATCTGTCCCCGATTCCGCATGTGGGTAAAGAATCGGAAAACTAGCTATCTCTAGTCGGAACTTATGTTCCATCCCCGGCTTTATACCTGTCTGGACTTTCCTCTCCTCACATTTAAATGTGAGGAGTAGCAACTCTCCATCCGCAGACAGCCATATTTTAGCAAAAAAGGTCTTAAAAGTCTAATTTAATTGGAGGAATTGAGGCTAAATAGGCTCAAGCGTGACAAAGCATCTTATACTCGCAATTTTTGCAAAAAAGTGAACCGCTGCACTGAAAATCGCTGCTTTCAATTTCTTTAACTTTTTCCAAAATTAATTCTTTAGCTTCTTTTAATTGCTCTTTATTTCTGGTGGTCGTTAGTTTTAAATCTTTTTCCAGATAATATAAAGACAATAAAATATTTTCGGGTTCTTTACCCAAAATCTGGTTTTTGACCTCGTTTGCAGCCAGCGCATAAAAAGTCAGTTGCAAATCCGCTTCCAGTTCTTTTTGCGAAGGAACATTCTCGCCGGTTTTGTAATCTATAATCTCAATTTTATTTTTATTCACCTTATCAATCCTGTCTATTCTTCCGGCAATTTTGATATTGTTTAGATTAAAACTAAAAGGATATTCAAGTTCCAGCGGCAAATTCTGCTTGTCAAAGTTCTTAGCTAAATAGTGAGCGACAATTCTTTTAGCTTTTGCCAAAGCTTGTTTTTCGTGAGTTTTACTGGAATAGCCGTCGTTTATCCAAGAGTCATCAATTATTTGTTTGACATCAGCTATTTTTATTTTATTGCCGGATTGCCAATTTTGGTAGAAATTCCGAAGCGCTGCATGAACGCTGGTTCCAAAGCTCTGAGCGGATGTCTGAGGAGTGGGAATTCTAAGAATATATTTAAGTTTATAATGTAAGGGACAAATTGCAAAAGTTTGTAATTGGGAATATGAAAGATAGTTAATATTCGTTTTGGAGCTTGGTGGTTCTTTCTCTTTTTTGCCGGTCTTATTCCCCCATTCAAGTAATGATAATTGGATATCTTCCTGCTCCTTTTTGCTCAAAACTTTTTCAACGTCCTTTTCACTTAAAGTTTCATAAACAAACGGCGAAATTTTTCTTTCTCTTTTTCCCTCTCCGTAAAAATTAGCGGCGGTTAAAAATAATAAATCTTTGGCTCTGGTTAGTCCGACATAAAATAGACGTCGTTCTTCTTCCAAATGAAAATCTCCGCTTGGTAAAATTTCTTTAATTAATTTCTGTGGAATTGGAATTTTTTCTTGTCTCTCACGGGTCGGAAACCTTTGTGCTACCAGATTGACCAGAAATACGACCGGAAATTCCAAGCCTTTGGCAGAATGAATAGTCAAGATATTGACGGCGTTATTTTCGGACCAGTCCAAATCCGCCGCCAGCGGACTTTCGCCCATTTGCATTGAGAGGTCAATCCAATCAACAATATCAAAAACAGAAGCTGTCTGGTGGTCCGTTTCGTAAGTTTTTAATTTATCAAAAAACTTGGCGATGTTTTTAGCAATTCTTTCGTCGGTAAAAGTTTTGTATTCAATAATTTTTCTGATTAATCCACTATCTTCCAAAAAATAATACAAAATTTGTCCGGCGGTTTCTTTAGGAACCAATCCTAAATGTCGCTTAATCATTTTGTAAATTCCACTAATTTTTATTTTTGTTTGTTCTCCGAATAAAATTTCGTCAGTCTTTTCTAACACTTCAAAAAGGGAATAGTTTCTCCTTTTGGATAAATTTATTAATGCGGCAATTTCCAAACTATCCAATCCAAGGATAGGCATATTTAGAACTCGGTATAAAGAAGCAGAGTCTTCAAAATTATAAAGGACTTTTAAATAGGCGATTAAGTCTTTAATCTCTTCCTGGTGAAATAACCTTCCGGGGCCCAAAAATTGATAGGGGATTCTGGCTCTTTCTAAGGATCTGATAAAACTTTCCGCGTGGTCGTTGGCCCTGACTAGAATAGCAAAATCTTTGTACTCATATTTATTTTCTTCTTCATGCAATTTCTTTATCTGGTTCACAACGGCCTCCGCTTCATCTTCAACTCTAGCTCTATAAATAAAGGATATTTTTCCGCCCTTAATTTTTCTGACTGAAATGAGTTTTTTGTTCAATTTTTCTTTAACCTCCAAGCGATCCGGGTTATTGTTTTGAATCAATTTATAAGCGCTATCCAGAATTTCTTTGGTTGAGCGGTAATTATTAATTAAAGTTACAACTTTTACTTTCGGAAACCTTTGCCGGAATTGAATAATGTTGGAAATGGAACTGCCGCGGAAACGATAAATTGATTGGTCATCGTCTCCAACGACGGTAATATTTTTCTTAGTGCCGCTTAGTAAAATTGCTAATTCGTTTTGCGCATAATTAGTATCTTGGAATTCATCGACCAAAATATATTCAAATTGTTGCTGATAAGTTTGCAGAATATTTTTCCTTTGCCGAAATAATTTTAATGTGTTAGAAATTAAATCGGAAAAATCCATGACTCCTTCTTTCGCTTTTAGTTCTTCGTAAGCTTTGTAAGCGTTACTTAACTCAAGGTACTGGCGGTATTCCTCTTGATTCTTTTTTAATTCTTTATCGGTATGCACAAATTTTGAATATTCACTTGGCGAGACGTCCTCATCCTTTAGTCTGGAAAAGTGTTGGATTAGGGCCTCCAGAAATTTATTAGGATTACCAAGCGGCCGGAAATAATTTAAATCAAACTCAAAAAGGTGTTGTCTTAAAAATAAAATACTTTCCGCTTCGGTCATTAGTTTGTAAGCGGGATTTAGCCCAATGTGAATACTCTCGTTTCTTAAAATCCGGTCGCAAAAAGAATGGAAAGTGGAAATCCACATTTGCGTATAACCATAGGGCATAGCTTGGTCAACCCGTTCTTCCATTTCCTGAGCTGCTTTTTCGGTAAAGGTTAGCGCCAGGATTCTTGCAGGCTCGACCTTTCTTTTGAGAACCAGGTACTTAATTCTTTCGGTGATAACAGTAGTTTTGCCCGTTCCTGCGCCGGCAATAATTAAAAGGGGTCCGTTGCCATGTCTGACTGCTTGCTGTTGGTGTTTATCAAGGCTAATACCTGCTTTCATGCAGGTATTGTATCATTTTGTAGTTTTACTATTCCAGCCTACTCAACAATGATTTTCCCTTTTTGACTTTGGTTTAGAAAATTGTAATAAGTATAAGTCCCAGTTTTACTAAAAATAGTTGAGAAACTCGACCCACT
>JBEKQB010000040.1:0-5588 GCA_049520155.1 Candidatus Levyibacteriota bacterium | reverse complement strand
ATTCTAAGGAGCTCTGCGGCGGTCCGCATGTTGATTTTACAGGCAGAATAAAAAAGTTTAAAATAATAAAGCAGGAAAATATCGGTCAGGGCCAACGCCGGCTCTATGCAGTGGTTGGTTAAATATTTATGAAATTACCAATACCCGGTCTCTCAAAAAAAACGCAAGCCGAATACTATCTGGCCCTGGTGCTGCGAAACGAAAGAGCTACCTCGGTTTTATTCTCCAAAACAGGCAATACGATTAAATATTTGGGACACGGCGAAGAAGATTTTGAAAACACCATTGAAGATGCGACCACCGAACAATTTCTGGAAGTGCTGGATAAATCCATTACCCAGGCCGAAACCGTTTTGCCGGACAATATCGAAACCCGCAAAACCATTTTCGGTTTAAAAGATGCTTGGATTGAAAACAATAAAATTAAAAAAGAGTATCTGGAGAAATTAAAAAAAGCCAGCGACGAATTGGGTCTTCAGCCGATCGGCTTTTTGGTGTCGGCGGAAAGTATTGTCAATTTGCTGCAAAAAGACGAAGGCGCGCCCGTCACCGCAGTGCTGGTGGAAATGGGACAAAAATTTGTGACCGTTTCGCTGATAAAAAGCGGCAAAATTGTGGAAAGCAAATCTTCGGAAATCCACCAGTCGGCGCCGTTTACGGTTGATACATTACTCAAACATTTCCAAAGTTCCGATGGCATCCCCGCCCGGGTGGTAATTTACGGCGATGACGAGGAAGAAGTGACGCAGGAATTTATCGGCCATCCCTGGAGCAAAACTTTGCCGTTTTTACACCTGCCGCAGATTACCAGCCTACCCAAAGATGCTTCGATTAAGGCGATGCTACTCGGCGCGGCCACGCAAATGGGAGCCGAGCTTTTATACGATGCGCAATCTGTCGATTTTGACCAAGAGCCCACAAAAATTTCCCCCGACGAAGTGAGTAATTTTGCGCCGGTTGAAATGCCGGAGGTAGAAAAACCGAAAGAAGAAACAAAAGAAGAAACAATTGAAGGGGAACAAGCCGGGGAAGCAAAAACGGCAGAACCAAAGTTGGATTATGTCGATAAAGACAACTCTTTGGAATTCTTTGGTTTTACCCAAGGTGATGTGGCCAAAACTCCAAAGCCCGAACCAGCCGGTATTGCCGAAGAAAAAGTGCCGGACACGGTAATTAAAGAAGAAATCGCCGCCATCCCCGAAGAACAAAGGCAGGAGGAAGAAAAAAAAATCGGTCCGGTCGAAAACGCCTTAATAATGGCCTCCAAATTCAAACAGTTCGTTTTCGGGCTCGGTGGCCTTTTCGGAGCGGGCAACCAAAAGAGGAAAATGGTGCTGTCGCTTGCCGCAATTGTAATAATTTTAATTGTCGGCGGTTTATTTTTCTTGATGCTAAATACTACAGCGACTGTGGCTATTTTAGTTAATCCCAAAACCGACCAAAAAACTACTTCCGTCACTTTTTCTTCCAAACAGGCCACCGATATCGGCAATAAGATTCTGGCTTCTCAGCCGCTGACGGTTTCCGAAGACGGTACGATGTCCACCAACGCCAGCGGCAGCAAAGATGTGGGGACAGCCGCTAAAGGCAGTGTCACTATTTTTAATATCGGCACCGGCGAACTGACTCTTCCCTCGGGAACTACCTTGACCGCTCCCAACGGCCTGGTGTTTACTCTGGACAGCGCGGTCACCGTGGCCTCCGGCGATGCCATTCTGGGCGCGTCCACCGGCACTGCCAATGTCACGGCCGGTGATATCGGACAGGAATATAATCTGCCGTCGGGGACCAAATTCACCGTTTCCGGACAGGATGCTTCGGTCGCCGCCAAAAACGATAACGCCTTCTCGGGCGGCAGTAAAAAAACCGTGACGGTCGTTTCCAAGGACGATATTCAAAAATTGTTGAGCGGACTGCCAAAGCAACTCGAAGCCAAAGCCAGAACCGATATCGCGCCAAAAGTAACGGGCGATAATGTATTGCTTTCAAGTTTTGTCTCCGAAACCGTTAATAACGACAGTCAAAGCCTTAGCCAAAAAGCCGGCGACCAGGCCGCAAGCGTGACCCTCAAAGGGACCGTGGATTTTGCGGCCCTGACTTACAATAGCGGTGACATGTTAAAACTGACGCAAGCGCTTTTTGGCACCGGCAGTACGCAGATTAGTCAAAGTAATTTAGCGGTAACGGCCAAAAATATTGTCGACAACGGTGACGGCAGCGTTACGGCGGATTTGCAGATTAACGCCGGACTGTTGCCAAATCTTGACAGCGCAACTGTGATTAAGCAAATCACCGGACTACCGGTTAGTAAAGCCCGCAATCTGTTGCTAAACATGCCGCAGGTGGAAAATGTCGGCATCGATTTAAAGCCAAGTCTCCCTTTCCTTTCGCAAAACCTGCCAGCCAGTCCCAAAAACATTACCATTCAAATTACTGCTAAATAAATGTCCAAACGCTATTATAAAAAGGGTGCCGCAAACGTCAAAAAGAAAAGGCTGCGTCTCTTGGGGCTGCTGCTTTTTCTGACCGGAATTATTATTACCGGTTATGTTTTTCTGCCTTTAATTTCCTGGCAAATCTATTTCGCGCCGGTTTTTGCCAGCCAGAATATCGCGGCACCGATTCCGCAGACAACCATTGTTAACGGTGACACTTTTCAAACGCTTCTGGCCCAGGCTTCCGATAGTCTTTCGGGGGTCGACTATAACAACGCCGACAATTGGTTCCCCAATTTTAAACCGCAAAGAAACGGCGGACAAACGGTCGAGACTTATTATCTTTCGATTCCCAAATTAAACATTAAAAATGCCGTTGTTTCTACGGTTAATTCCGATTTGTCCAAGAATCTGGTTAATTACGGTGGCACCGCCGTTCCGGCGAACAAAGGCAACGCGGTGGTTTTTGGACATTCCACTCTTCCCCAGCTGTATGATGCCAAAAGTTACAAAACGGTTTTTACCTATCTCTATGAACTGACTCCCGGAGACGAAATCGATGTCAATATCGGAAGCGTCAGCTATAAATACCGCGTGGAAAATATCACGGTAGTTGATCCCACCAATACTTCAATTTTGCAGCAAAACTTTGACGACAGCTATTTAACTTTGGTGACCTGCACCCCGCCGGGCACCATTTGGAAGAGATTGGCGGTGAAAGCGAGAATCGAAAAAATATGATGGAACGACCGACCTGGCAGCGAATCTTGGTGCAGATTTGGCCGACAATCAGAAGAATCGTCAACGATATCTTGTTCTTCCTGGAGAGGATTATTAAATCGTTTATCCATACCGTTTTACAAGAGATATGATGGACGAAAAAGCTTTAGCCCTTAACGCGATTAAGAAAAAACTCTTAGGCAGGGGTTTAACCTACCGTGAAATCTATGCCGTTATGGACCAGATTTCCCGGAAAAAAATGGGCGCTATTCTAACCACCTACTTTGCCGCCTCCGGCTACTCCAAAGGATTTACCAACAAAGAACTCTATTATTTAACCAAGGCAATGGTGGAAACGGGCAAAAAATTGGAATTCAAAGGGATTGTCGCCGATAAACATTCCATCGGCGGCGTGCCGGGTACCCGGACCACTCCGATTGTAGTGGCAATCGTCGCCGCGGCCGGTTTTAAAATTCCCAAGAGTTCATCCCGGGCGATTACCACTCCGGACGGAACGGCCGACGACATGGAAGTGCTGGCGCCGGTAGAGCTAAGCGAGAAACAGATTTACGAAGTCGTAGCCAAAACCAACGGCTGTATTGTCTGGGGCGGCAGTTTTAAAATCGCACCGGCCGATGACATTATTATTCAGGTTGAAAAACCGCTGCTGTTTGAGAGTTTCGACAAAATTCTGGTTTCGATAATGGCCAAGAAAATTGCTTTCGGCAGTAATCACGTCGTAATTGATCTCCCTTACGGCAAAAGCGTCAAAGTACACACTTTAAAAGACGCCGAGTATATTAAAAGTAAATTTTTGTTTTTAGCCAAGGAGTTTCGAATTAAATTAAGAGTGCTAATTCATAAAACCGACGAGCCGGGAGGCAAAGGCATCGGCCCGGTTTTGGAAATCAGGGAAGTTTTAAAAGTGCTGGAGCAGAAAAAAGACCGGCCGCTGGATTTGGAAATCCGGGCTTTAAATTTAGCGGCTAACCTTTTGGAATTATGCCTTGAAGATAGTCCCGCAGAACTAAAAAAATCAATTAAGGAAATCTACGGCAACGCTTACGGCTGGGCTTTGGATATTTTGCAATCCGGTCGAGCTTTGGAAAAATTAAAACAAATCGTCGAAGCCCAGGGCGGCAATCCAAATGTTAATAGCGATGATTTAAAATTGGGTAAATACACTTTGGAAGAAAAAGCGGACAAAGCAGGCAGGGTTTTGGAATTAAATTCTCAGAATATTACCAGTGTTGCCAAAATCTTAGGCGCGCCAAATCAAAAGGGTGCGGGGATTTATTTGAATAAGAAAATCGGTGAGAAATTCGCCAAAAATGATGTTCTCTATACACTTTTTTCGCAAAATGTGTATAATCTTAAAGAAGGGAAAGACTCTTTGGTGAATTTCCCGATTGTTAAATACGCATGAAGAGGTTAACTACAGTTATTGTCCTTTTGCTAATTCTTGCCTCAGGTCTTTTACTCTGGTGGAAAAATGGGCTACTCAACGCCAACGCTAGTGATAAAACTCCGCAGATTTTTGTGGTTAAAAAGGAAGAAGGAGTCAGAGAAATTGCCAATAATTTAAAAGCCGCCGGATTAATCCGTGACCCGATTGTTTTCTTTCTTTACACCCGCTTTGCCGGCTTAGATAAACAACTTCAGGCCGGAGATTTCCGCTTAAATCCCGCAATGAGCATGGTCGAGGTGGCCAATGATCTAACCCACGGCACTTTGGATATTTGGACCACCATTCCCGAGGGTTTACGGGCGGACGAAATTGCGGATTTATTAAAAGCCAAGCTTCCCAGTTATAATGAATCCTGGCGGGCGGTTTTGGAGACCAACGAAGGTTATCTTTTTCCCGATACTTATTTAATCCCTCGGGACGCCGATGCTAATTCAGTCGTTTCGCTTTTAAGGAATAATTTTCAGACCAAATATGACAGCGTCAAAAATACTAAAACGACCACTCTAACCGACGCCCAGACCATTGTGGTTGCTTCAATTATTGAAAAGGAAACCAAATTTGCCCAAGATCGACCGCTGGTGGCGTCGGTAATTATGAACCGGCTGAATATGGGGATGGCTTTGCAGGTCGACCCGACTGTCGCTTACGCTTTAGGTTATCAAGTTGATACGAAGAGCTGGTGGAAAAAAGAATTGACGCTTGATGATTTAAAAATAAATTCTCCTTATAACACTTACAAAAACGTGGGGCTGCCGCCGGCACCGATTTGCAATCCGGGGCTGTCTTCAATTCAAGCGGCCTTAACTCCGGCCAGCACAAATTATCTGTATTACTTCTCCGACAAACAAGGGCACTTGCATTTTGCAACCACTATTGAAGGCCACAACGCCAACATCGCCAAATACGGCCAATAAATTCCTTAGCAAGACGGGAAGTCTAAGACATCTCCTATTTTTAGCTTCTTT
>JBEKQB010000039.1:0-5646 GCA_049520155.1 Candidatus Levyibacteriota bacterium | reverse complement strand
ATCGAGCGGATTATTCCCGCAGTCGAGGATGTATTTAAGGAAGTCAAAAACTACCAGACCGGAATTTTAATTGTCGATGATAGCTCTCCAGATGGAACAGGAGAGATTGTCAAAGAACTAATGAAAAAGTACGACAACCTCCACCTGCTGGTTGGACAGAAAAACGGGTTGGGAGCGGCTTATCTTCGCGGTATGACTTATGCAGTCGACGAGTTGAATGCGGATGTAGTATTTGAAATGGATGCCGACTTTTTCCACGACCCAAAAAAAATTCCCGTTTTTCTTCAGAGAATCGACGAAGGCAACGATTTTGTGATTGGAACAAGGTATAGCGCAGGTGGTTCAATTCCTGCGAATTGGGGACTCCATCGGAAGATAATGTCGGTTTGGGGGAACTTACTGATCAGAATGATATTAATGAGGTTTAATATTCATGACTGGACGGGCGGATATCGGGCGATTAAAAAAGAGGTTTTTCTCAAAGAAAAAGAAAAATTGGCGAATTTTTCGGGATATACATTTCAGGTTGGGTCTTTACTAAATGCCGTACATGACGGGTTTAAAGTGGCCGAGGTCCCTTTTCATGCGACAGATAGAACAATGGGGAAATCCAAAATCCCCGGTATACAAACAATTATTGAAACTTTATATTTTGTGATTACGGCAAGAATCAAAGAGCTGGTCTTTGGTCCTTTCGGAAAATTTTTGGTCGTTGGAGGAACAGGTTTTGTTATCCAAGCGGTAATTTTAAGAGCTATGGTCGGGATTTTCAATATCGACCCCACCATCTCAAATCTTACAGGAGCAGTTGTGGCGATTTTTTCAAACTTTAACCTTAACAATCTTTGGACATTCAAGACGGAAAAGATTAATGGCGTCCTGCAGTATCTGTGGAAATTACTAAATTTCTATGCAACTTCGGCAATTGGCGTTATCATTATTCAAACAGGGATAATCTTTTTGGGAGATATGCTGTTCGGGAAAAAATTCTATTTCCTCTATTTTATTTTTGGAACAGGTATCCTCTTGATCTACAATTTTACAGTTTACAGATTGATAATTTGGCGTAAAAAACCCTCGAAATGAAAAAGCATTTTCAATCTTTTGCTCTAGTAATAGTTCTGGCTATTGCCGCCTTCATGAGACTTTACAGGATTCAGGATTACATGACTTTCTTAGGTGATGAAGGCAGAGATGTTTTGGTTGTCTATAATATTTTACATGGCCATTTGACACTTCTTGGACCCACTTCATCTGTCGGCGGATTTTTCCTGGGGCCAATTTATTATTATTTTATGGCGCCGTTTCTATGGTTGTTCAACTATAATCCGGTGGGCCCGGCGGTGATGGTCGCGCTTTTTGGCATCGCCACAGTTTGGTTAGTCTACATCGTAGGTAAAGATTTTTTTAATACCAAAGTCGGGTTAATGGCGGCTCTTGTTTACGCTCTCTCCCCCTTAGTAATTGTTTATTCAAGGTCTTCTTGGAATCCAAACCTACTGCCATTCTTTTCTCTCTTAACTCTTTATTGCCTTTATAAGGCATTAGGTAAGAATAGCTTAAAACTGTTTTTTGCCTCCGGTATTCTATTCGGGATAGCTATGCAACTGCATTATCTCTCGTTGTTTTTAGGGGTGATAATGATTATCTATGCTTTACTTTCAGTTATTTACAAAGAGAAAAGTCTGAAAGTCTTCACTAAATTATTTAAGGATTATCTTGCAATTCTTCTAGGATTTGTAATTGGTTGGTCCCCGTTCTTAGCTTTTGAAATAAGACATGGGTTTTTAGATTTTAAAAACATTTTCAACTTTGTTCTATTCTCCGGGAAAACCGGAGCGAGTTCCAATTATCTGGCAATTGTTTATGATGTCTTCTTTCGGGTCTTTGCCAGACTCGTCTTTTATTTTCCGTCGCCCGACCTTCAACATCTTTATCAACCCCTGGTCTTATTAACGTGGCAGGCCTTCGTTCTTTTGTTTGCGGTTTTTGCTTGCGGCGTTATATTATTCAGGCTTATCAAAGCATATAAAGCTAAAAGTAGCTATTTTGACAAATATTTACTGTTGACTATATGGTTAACAGTTGGAGTTCTACTTTTCGGATTTTATAAAAAGGCAATTTATGATTATTATTTTGCTTTTATGTTTCCTCTACCGTTTTTACTTATTGCTCAAAGCCTAGATTTTATTAAAAAAATCAAATTCTCTAAATCTGGAATTATTTTAGCGGTAGTCCTGTTTATAATCGTTATCGGCCTTAATCTCGATGGCATACCGTTTCAATATCAACCCAATCGGCAATTAAATCAGATGCAAACCATTGCGGATTTCGTTATGACTGAGACAAAGGGAGAACTATTCAATTTCGCTTTAATAACTGGTAATAATTCCGACTATGCTTACAGGTATTTCTTCACAATTTGGGGGCATCCGCCGATAACGATTCAAAACGCGCAAAATGACCCGCAGAGAAAAACGGTTACCCAACAACTGCTTGTAGTTTGCGAAAGCTTGCCGTGTAAGCCCTTGGGAAACTCACTGTGGGAAATTGCCGGTTTTGGCCAGGCGGATATTGCCGGTCATTGGAACGTTTCCGTAGTCGAAGTCTACAAACTGGTCCACTATAAGGGAAAATAGAATTCTTCAGGCTTTCATCTAACTGCTTTTAATTGTTGCTCAATTTGCTTAAGTTTCTCTTCTTTTTGTTCGAGTTGTTCTTCTTTCTTTTTAAGTTTCTCTGCAAGCACTTGTTGTGGATTCTCTTCGTTTGCCGTAGAGGAGGTCAAGATAAATAAAAGCAATCCTGCTATCATAAACCCCGCAAGAAATATTCCCGCAGAAAATTCTTCTATTAATATAAGGCTTTCTCTTTCCATAAATTTTAGCTTTTGGAGGATTTTACACCTTTATAATTTATATATATTTATTCAGCAAATTTAGCTTCAGAATCGGGGCATTTTGCCTCTTGACAATAAAAATATAAAAATTAATAGGGGTTTTGCCAATAAAAAACCCCTTCCAAAAAGGTGGGGGTTTTTTATTATCTCTTGAAGGATAATTGTTCCTTCGAAGGATCTTCAAGATTAGGCAGCTCCGATCTTGTACATTCCTGTACCACAGACTGGGCATTTGCCCTTGAGAGCTGGTTTACCATTCTTCATGGTAACCTTTACCGCGCTTGCATCTTCTCTCTTTTGTCGACATTTAACACAATACATTGATGCCATTATTTAATTCACCTCCTCTCAAGCCGCGTAAAACGCGGCTAAATTAATAACTAATCCCAGGTATTATTAAAGCGTGATTCTTAAGTAGTGTAAAAAGGATTAGCTGAAAAATAAAAATTCCCGCAGTTAAAAGTGCGGTTTTCGTTAAGTCCTTAATGAGATATGGATATTGGTTTAAAGCGGTCACTTTCGGCGTTGTCTGGTTGGCTAGCGAAGGAACAATCTGTGTCTGGATTCTGACCGCTGGAGGAGTCTGACTAGTAAAAGTGTGCTTAAAATTGTGGCGTAAATCAGCTAAAATTTTCTGTTCCCGGGTTTTTCTCTTCTTAGCCATGAGTGAGCCTAGATTACACTATTGACAGGGAGCCTGTCAAGAGGCTAATATAAATAGATATTATGCCAACCAATCTCCTGTTTTTAATTCTGGCGATAATTTTCGTTTGGCTGGTCTCCCTTTCGATTTTCTTCTGGCGCGTGTTGCAGCATTATAACAAGCTGACTAAAGGAGTCAGCGAGAAAAGCCTGCGGACAGTTTTGGAAGAGCTACTTAAAGATATGGATGTCAGTAAAAAGGATATTGACTATTTAAAGGACTATTCTGCTAGAATAGAAAAGGACGGTCTTTTACACATCCAAAAAGTAGGCCTAATCAGATTTAATCCTTTTAAGGATACGGGTGGAGATCAAAGCTTTATTTTATCCTTGGTTGACGGGAAAGATACCGGAGTAGTTATCTCCGGTCTTTATTCAAGGTCGGGGACAAGATGGTATGCAAAAAGAGTAGCTAACGGGAAAGGCGTCGATTACGAATTATCCGAAGAAGAAAAGAAATCGTTAAAGGAAGCCCGCCTGCAAACGCCTGCCAGCCCGCCTGTCGAACAGAGCGAGGCGGCCAGGGAAGCGTAGCGCGATGGCGGGCAGGCCAGCACTAATTTATAATTATGAAAAAAAATACAGTAGTAGTCATCATCACCGCAGTCATTTTATATGTACTTGCGGCTTCTGCATCATATCTTTTCTTTGCCAAAGCATCCCCGCAAATTGTCAGTTCTCCTTTACCTGCTCCTGCCACCGGTACCAATGGCACCTTAGTTTTTAACAATTCTCTTCCTAAGACCCAGGCTTGTCCGATTAATGGTGCTTTGTATTCCAAGCAACAAGAGCAATGGTGGCAAAAACACCGACCTTTAGGGGTAATGATTGAAAACAGCATTGACGCCAGACCGCAATCCGGCTTATCGGGAGCAGACACAATCTACGAGGCGGTTGCAGAAGGCGGTATCACCCGATTTTTAGCTATTTTCTATTGCCAGGATGCGGGCGAAGTCGGTCCGGTTCGTTCGGCCAGAACCTATTACGTTGATTTTATGTCCGAGTATGGAGATTCGCCTCTGTATGCCCATGTAGGCGGCGCAAATCAGCCGGGTCCGGCAGATGCCCTTACCCAGCTTACGACCTACGGCTGGACAGGCTATAATGACCTAAATCAGTTTTCTATTGGATTTCCAACTTTTTGGAGAGATTATGGCCGGCTGCCAAACGTGGCGACCGAACATACAATGTATTCTTCGGTAGACAAATTATTGACCTATGCGGATACCAGCCGAGGGCTGACAAATGTTGATAAGCAAGGCAACTCCTGGGACAAGAGCTTTATTCCCTACCAATTTATCGATGATGCTCCAGCTTCTCAGAGACCGGCCAGTCAGTCAATCCATTTGGAGTTTTGGACTTCTGACCCGAACTATTATGTTGATTGGAGTTATGATCCTAAGGCCAACGATTACAAGCGAGTAAACGGCGGAAACCCGCAGCTGGACAAAAATACTGGTAAGCAGTTGACGGCAAAAAACGTCGTAATCTTAGAAATGGTGGAAGATAACGCCAATGACGGATATGTCGCTAACGATCATCTGTTGTTCGAAGATAAAGGGACCGGCAAAGCAGTCGTGTTTAAAGACGGAAAGAGAATTAACGGCACTTGGGAGAAAGATACCAGGACTTCCCGAACAATCATTCGGGACGCAAGTGGAACACAAGTAAAATTTGACAGAGGACTTATTTGGTTCGAAGTCCTGCCCACGGATGGCGTATTAACTGTAAAGTAATAGTTTGTGCCACTTGTAAATTAGATAATTGTTGATGTATATTAATCATCAAGAGTAAATAGAACAAATTATGTTTGCAGATTTAATCACATCGAAATCAAGAATAAAATTGTTGAACGTTTTTTTAAGTTCTCCTAATGACATGCTTCACGTCAGAGAACTCGTCAGAAGAACACACGATGAAATTAATGCGGTTAGAAGAGAATTGGCTTTTTTGGAGAAAAAAGGCATTTTAACCCGTGAACCGCGTGCCAACCGAGTTTATTATTTCTTAAACAAGAGTTACCCTTTTTACTACGATTTATTAAG
>JBEKQB010000038.1:0-5901 GCA_049520155.1 Candidatus Levyibacteriota bacterium | reverse complement strand
AGAGAGTTACCCATGGCTTGAGAATGCAACGACCTCTTGTCTAAGAAGAGAGCCAGCTCAATTATGAAACTGCAAACCAAATCTATTCAAAGTAAAAAAAGCAATAGCGATGGAATAAGAATTTGTGTAATGCGCCGTATCAGGCCCGAGTTTAAGTTTGATGTTTGGGTACCTAACCTTGCGCCTCCGGCTAAGCTATTAAAAGCTTATCATGATAAAGAAATTAGTTGGGAAAAGTTTGAGAAAAGATTTGCAAGAGAAGTTTTGGAAAGTAAGAAAGAGCATGTCGAGATATTAGCGGAGCTTACAAAAAAACACGATGTAACTATTTTATGTTGGGAGAAAAAGGGAGAAAATTGTCACAGACTTTTAATAGCTGAGAAAATCAAACAGCTATATCCAGACATTCCAATAAAACACCTTTAATTTGTTACTTTCCCAAAGTAAGGAATTTGTATTTGTAGCCGCTAGACTCGTGTTCTTCTTCCGAAATTACTCTTGGGAACTCGGAGTAATCCGGGAAAAAAGTATCCGCGCCAAAATCCCCTTCTACCAAGGTCAAATAAAGTCTGTCCGCTTTAGTAATCGCTTGCTGGTAAATCTGTCCTCCGCCAAAAATAAAAATCTCTTCTTTTTCGTCTTCTGAAGCTATTTTAAGCGCTTCTTCCAAGGATGTCGCAAATAATAATCCTTCTTGAGCTTTGAACGGATGGTGAGTGATGACGATATTCAATCTCCGCGGCAATGCCCTGCCGATTGAATCAAAGGTTTTTCTGCCCATAATAATCGGGTGTCCCATCGTCAGCTTTTGCATTCTGGTAAAATCTTCAGGAATTTTAAAAAGCAACTTATTATCTTTTCCTAGTCCCCTTTTCGAATCAATCGCGGCGATGATTGATATTTTCATAGTAGAATTGTATCATACAAAAGATTTTGTTATGAAAGTTACAGTTTATAAAACCAAAAAAATAGTCCCCGGCGACAAGCTATTTGCGGTTCTTGATGAATATTTGCCGAAACTGAAAGAAAAGGACTTGGTCGTGGTTACCTCAAAGATAATTAGCATTTGCCAAGGAAGAATTGTTAAAAACGACGGCCAAATCAGCAAACGCGACTTAATGATTAAAGAAGCGGATTCCTATTTGCCAGAAGAATATGTGGCTTATGGAATTTACATGACGATTAAAAACAACATGGTCGTGGCTTCTGCGGGCATTGACGAATCAAACGGCGGCGGCTATTTTATTCTTTGGCCGCAAGATTTACAGCAAGAGACAAACCGGCTTTGGCAGTATTTGAAAAAGAAAAATAAACTTAAAAATTTAGGGATTGTGGTTTCCGACAGTAAGATTATTCCCATGCGTAAAGGCACCAGCGGCGTCGGACTGGCATGGTGCGGGTTTGAGCCGTTACGCAATTATATCGGCAAACCCGACATTTTCGGACACAATTTAAGAGTTACTAAAGGCAATATTGTTGATGGTCTGGCCGCGGCGGCGGTCGTCAACATGGGTGAAGGTAAAGAGCAAACTCCGCTGGCGGTTGTTTCGGAAATTGCCAATATTAATTTTGTAAATAGGACGCCAAGTGCTGAAGAGGTAAAAGAAATGTCGATTAGCCCCGAAGATGATGTTTACGGCAAAATCTTTGGTTCGGTAAAGTGGCTCAAAGGCGGAAGTTAAAATCCTCCTACGACAGTGATATCGGCTTTGATAGCATCGTAAGGGTTATAGCCAACCAGCTCAAAATCCTCAATTCTAAAGTCGTCAATATTTTTTATTTTGGGATTTATTTTCATTTTTGGAAATGGCCTTGGCTTTCGCTTTAACTGCTCTTTGACCTGTTGTATGTGGTTTGAATAAATATGCACGTCACCGAAGGTATGGACAAATTCCCCCGGTTTTAAGCCAGTAACCTGCGCTATCATCATGGTAAATAAGGAGTATGAAGCGATATTGAATGGAACGCCCAGGAATAAATCCGCGCTTCGTTGATAAAGTTGAAGAGAAAGCCTGTCTCCTTGAACATTAAATTGGTATAGGGTATGACAAGGCGGAAGCGCCATTGACCTACCGGGAGCTGCCATTTCATAAATAAACTCCGGATTCCAAGCCGAAACAACAATTGACCTTCTAAACGGAGTTGTTTTTAGTTTGTTGATTGCCCAGGCAAGTTGGTCGATAGTTCTCCCGTCGGAAGTTTTCCATTTCCGCCACTGAACCCCATAGACATTGCCGATATCTCCCCACTGCTTGGCAAACACATTATCATCTTTAATTTTCTGGATGAATTTGTCCTGTGTCATAAACTTCACTTTGCCCTTCTCGTGCGCTTTTTTGTACGTTTTGTAGGCCCACTCGTCCCAAATATGCACATTTCTATCAACTAAATATTTTATGTTTGAGCTTCCTTGGATAAACCACAATAGCTCTTCGATAATTCCTCTTAAGAAGACTTTTTTGGTGGTGAGAAGTGGAAATCCTTTGGATAAATCATATCTGTGTTGCCTGCCAAAAACGCTTTTGATAGTCACCCCGGGATTATTGAAAACCGGCTTATCGACTCCGTTTTTCATAATATCCTTTAAAAGATCCAGATATTGATACTCTTCGTGTCTTTTATCTTTTTGCATAAATTCTTTATAAGTTGTCGCTTGGGATTTTACAATAGGTCAAAAGGTATCAGCAATTATACTTGTTTCTCTCTTTTTGTGGCCGAAACCCGCCCGCCCTGCCATTGTCCGCGATATTTTGAACCGACACCTTTGATTTCATGGAATAAAACGTGGGCAAAGCGGGCGCCCATTTCGATTTCTACCGTAATCGGCCCTTCGTTTTTTAATCCGAAAGTAAGTTCTCCTTGATATCCCGGCTGGACCGGACCGGTTCGCAGGAAAAGTCCAGAGCGGAAAGTGGTGGTTCGGGGCATTATCACCGCCGACAAATTAATGGGCAGGTTGATTTTTTCAATCGTTTTGACTAAAAAGAAGTCTCCCGGCTTGATTTTGATGCTTTTATGCTTCCCAAATGCTGCTACCAAAGCAATATCGGCAGTCTGGCGGTGCGTTTCGCCCAAAAACGCCTTGCCGGAAATCTTGTAAACCTCTCCCAAACGCAAGTCAAAACCGGCGCCTTCGGGATTAGTCAATTCTCTTTCCGACAACCCCTCGACCAACTTTTTCGTTTTGACCAACTGTAATAATTTTTTGGGCGGAACAATCATTTCTGTATTTTTCCTACCAATTCTACTATTTTGGCTGTGATTTCGTCCAGTGGCTTTTCGCCATTTAGAAGCGTTGTTTCATTTGGGAAAGTTCTTAATAACCACTCATAACCTTTTTTAATTTTAATATTCATCCGGTGGTTATCATAAATTTCGGTATGCTTAGCTGAACCGGAAATTCTTCGTAAGGACTCCTCCAGAGAAACGTCGAGATAGATTGACAGGTCGGGCAAAATGAACTGGTAATACATTGAAAGCAAACTTAAAGCGGTTACCGAAACCTCTTCCCAATTTTCAAAGTCCGTTCCTTCCCGATCGGCAATTCCGTAAGCGACCGACGACCAAAAATAACGGTCCGAGACAACCGTTTCACCTTTCTTTAACTTTTCAATTAAATCAAATTGTTGAATTACCCGATCGGCGGCAAAGAGATATTGATAAGAAACCGGCGGAATATGTTTCTGATTGCCGGTTAAGATTTCGTTTCTGATGTAAGTGCCGATTTCATTGTCGGTAGGATTTTTGGTGGTAAAAACTGTTTGGGTCTTGGAAAGCATTTCGCCCAAACGTTTTACTTGTGTCGTTTTCCCCGAGGCTTCAATTCCTTCCAAGACAATAAATTTTCCTGAATAGTTGTTTCGCTTAAAATCCAGATCGAACGTAACGTGATACTTCATAATTCTTGGTCGATTTTTGATTCTCCCGGACCGACTTGCCCCAAATATTTGGCAGATTTTTTCTTATAATACGGGACTTCAGCCGGAGATGAAAGTTGCTCAAAAGATATCGAACAGATTCTCATTCCAGGATAAAGCGCTACGGGTAATTTACCCATATTTGCCAACTCCAAAGTAATATGTCCCCGCATCCCCGGATCGATTGACGCGGCAGTGGAATGGATAATAATCCCCAATCTTCCGATACTCGAACGACCTTCAAGGTTTCCTAACAAATCGTCGGGCACCTCCAATTCTTCGACTGTTGTCGCCAAGACAAAATCTCCGGGCTGCATAATAAAAGCTGTCCTCTCTTTAACCACAACTTCTTTGGTAAATTCGCGTCCAGCGTTTTTTTGCGGGTCAATTACACCATGCACTCCCGATTCAAAGATACGGAAGGTGTCTCCTAAACGTAAATCAATCGAGCAAGAACCCAGTTGTGTCTCCAAATCTGGCGCTGGAGTAATTTTAATTTTCCCGGATTTCAGGGCTTGTTTTAAATCTCTATCCGATAAAACCACAATTAAAGTTCCTCAACTTTCCAACCGCTTTCCGTTTTGACCACAAAAACCGGTATTATTCTTAGGGCTGGCGCCATTGGCCGGATTACTCCAGCCGCATCGCGAACATCTTGCTTGTGCTGTTCGTCACCCACGGGATTTCCAGCGCATTCCTGATGACCATGTACCACAACTCCTTTTGAATGGTGCTTTTCGCTGGAAATCGTTATCTTACTTCTTACCGATGCTAAAAGTTCTTCTGTAGGTTCATGAACCAATTGTCCGACTAGACCAGCTTCGGTAATGGTATCAGGGCATTCTGCGTCCAGCTTGTTCTGACCGTATTCGGCAATGGGCTTTTGCACCCGACCATCCATACAACCAACCGATGTGAAAAAACTATCACCTAGGTCTGCCATGCAATAAATATAACGAAACCGAACTTAAAAGTCAAAATTAGACTTGAAGATATTGCTAATTTCCTCTAGAGCGAACCATTTAGATTGGGGTCGTAAGGCTAGATTGACGAAACAAAAGCGATGGCTTTATTGACAGCTTCAACTGTATTTTTTATAGGCGAACTCTCAATCCCCTTTCCATCCTTATTCTTTTCTTTTTTGTGATACTCAATAAAACTTTCGCCTTTCCCCTGCTTATAGATCCTGATTCTTACACCTTCGCTAACGACGCTTGACCCCATCCGAAGATGAGGGAATCTGGTTATAGCGATTTCCATGCAATTTGCCACATAATCTACTGTGAAATCCCGTTTCTCCAATGAATAATCCAATTCCCTGTCCAAAACAAAATCTATGCTACTACTTGTTGACTCTGGATAAATATTTAAAATGGAGTATATTTTCTCAACGTCAATCCTCCCTCTTCTGTGTTTACTTGCGGCATAAATTCTATCTCGTGCAATACGTAAGATATCGCGTGCTTGCGCTAGTACTTCTTGCTCTCCGAGTAGTTCGCCTTTTTGTGGAAAGTCTGTATTCTCCGACATTTTAGAAATAGTAGCAGATTTGAAGATAGAATCCAACAGTGTGGGTCGTGATGGAATCGAACCATCTGCCTCTTCTTTATCAGAGAAGCGTTCTACCAGTGAACTAACGGCCCATAATCACCTTATTTTACCAAACAATGCGGTTTAAAGACAAGCTATGGTTTTCCCTGGAGTTTTTGTTGAGATACTTCAGGATGTGTTGCTGCGTATATTACTACAGAACTCGGAATTACACTTCCCCCTATTAAGCTTAGACCTACTCTTGTAAGAGTTGGACTATCAGAACAGAGTCCAACCCCACATACTACGGCTCCCAACACTATCGCTAGCTCCGGAAGCGCTACTGCTATAGTTTCGGAGCGACGTATTGCAGCTAGAATTTCTTTTCCTTTCCCTGTCATAGTTTTTCCGTGGGGCAGGATTTTCTGAGGCGCGGAAGGGAATCGAACCCTTG
>JBEKQB010000037.1:0-6013 GCA_049520155.1 Candidatus Levyibacteriota bacterium | reverse complement strand
CTTTAACCGATGCTCTTCTGTTTCTAGATCACTGTTTTGTCCACCGGAATCGGGTGAAGGGTAAATTTGTTGTTTAGCTTCACTACTTCTCCTTTTGGAAGAGCCGTTTCCGCCCACTTCGGCGTGAATAACTGTTTTTCTCTGATTATCCGGAAAAACCTCACTTAATTTAGTATGAATCGCTGCGGCTAATATAGCCGCATCATTTCTTGCAAAAGAAAAATAGGCGTCTTTTAACCACTTCGGCCACGTATCCAGAGGGATGCGGCTGATTGAAAATTGGACGTCCCGAGCAGTGAGCTTTTTGACGCCAGCGAGTCTAAGCCCGAATAATATGGGTTCGATAAGGGCTCCAGATTTTCCTGGCTTAGTTGCATCTTCCCAAAACCTTTCAAAAACCACCGGATTAATTTCGTCTCTAAGCCTGTTTTGCCAGCCTATCCTAATATGTGCGGTAAAACCTTCCTCACCATTTCTTCTTGCTTGGTTATCTGAAATTGCCAAGTCTCTAAAAAACGCTACAATTTCCGCGTTGCTCCTGATATTATTAGGCGCAGATAGAAAATCGAGAGTATCCACCATTGCTTGATAGTCTGACAGCATAAACATCGCCGCTTTTTTCCCTAAGTCCTGCCATACGTTGGCGTAATTTTCGCCGACTGAATCTATTGCCTCGCGATAGTCTGTATTAAAATCTCTCATAGCAGAATCTGCTTCCTCAATGATTCCCGAATATGGATTCTGTTTGCCTGTCGCCGCTATAAGCATATCGATTGCGCCTCGTGAAGAATCTCCCAGGTGTGATTTCATTAACCTAACAAATGATAGTGCTTTTTGCTCTCCGCCCTCGGAGGCTTCTTGTATACCGTTTGACTTTTCTGCTCCAGTGTTGGGAGCTAATGCAACTTTTCTGAGGGCTGTTTCGATAGTCGAAAGCATTTTCGAAGTTGCCCCAGGAATCTGTCTTGCTTGATCTATACATCCCTGAACAAGTGGAACAAGCGCCGCCTCCCATGCCTGTTTTATGGCTCTGTACTCTCTTGAAACCGAAGCATATTCAGCAAATTCTGGCCTATTCTCTTCGATAAAGGCTGCGAATAAATTAGCCGGTCTTTCATGTTCTACATCAGCTCTCCTATCTATTCCGCTTCCCCCCGCAGATTCTACAGTACTTGATGTCATTTGGCTAAAATACCATGTTTTGCCTGATTTTGCAATTGAATTGAAGTTAGAAACGAGATAAATATCAATAGCAGGTCCTAATCTTGTCTATCCATCGAGAAACAAAAAAGAGATTTTACGGGGTTGACAGGCTTAATAATGCGAAACTACAATTACAGAGGCATGATTTTTTTAAGTCAATTACTAAACAAGAAAGTTTATTACGAGCGGAAACTATTCGGCGAAATGGTGGATTTTGCGGTTTTGGAAAGTACGCCCAACCCTTCAGTTTCTAAAGTCGTTTTAAAAAAAGACGGTACAAAATTGACCATTTCCCCCACCTTTCTCTCGCTGAAGCGAAACGGCGCTATTTTAACCGACGCCAAAGCTCCACTGCTCCCTTTCGATGAAAGGGATTTTTATTTAAATGAGGATTTACTCGATAAACAAGTCATCGACATCGACGATAAAAGATTAGTGCGGGTCAATGATATTGTCTTGGAAAGTAACGGCGAGTTAAAAGTGGTCGGAATCGATGTCGGAGCGGCCGGAATATTAAGGCGGCTGGGACTCTCTAGACTTATTCCTCTTAAGCCAAAGATTTTGCCCTGGCAAATGATTGAGGCGTTTGATTATCAAACCGGCAATGTCAAAATCAGCCTCACCCAAAATAGACTGGACGCCATGCATCCGAGCGAACTGGCCGATATTCTGGAGGATTTAGGCTCAAGAGAAAGACTTGGAGTGGTCGAAAGTTTGGAAGCAAGACGTGCCGCTATGGCCATTGAAGAAGTTGACATCCACACCAGAGACGCCATTCTGGAAGAGCTATCCAGTTCGGTGTTGGGGAAAGTTGTCAGGAGGATGCACGTTACTAAAATAGCTAATTTGTTTTACCGGCTTAATCCGTTAAGAATCAGGGAAATCTTAAATCTGGTCGGAGAAGAAAGGGCACAAAGGGTCGAGCGGCTGCTTGACTTTAGCGAAGACCAGGCCGGCGGAGTGATGCGCACTACCTTTGTCAGTCTTGACGGAGATACCACCATCAAGGAAGTGTTTGGAGTATTATACCAGGCGCCGGTCAAGCCTGAAGGGATAGTGGTTACCAACGGCAACCAAAAACTGGTCGGCGTTGTCTATACCAAAGATATTATCGACTCCGATTCTTTAGCACTGTTAAAGGATCTGGTGACGGAGCGAAAATTCGTTTACCCCGATGTTGATTTTAACCAAGTTATCAATTTATTCGGCCGCTATAATTTGCGACTTTTGCCGGTGGTGGATAAAAATAAAGTGCCCATCGGCGTGATCTCAACGGGGATCGTCCTGGCCAAAATAGAGGAAAAGACCAAAGCCGATGAAATTATTTAAATTAATCAGACGAAGATTAATCTTTCTTGCCCCGATTCTTTTAATCGTCGGGCCGGGGATAATTTCCGGCTCGGTGGATAATGATGCCGGCGGAATTACTTCTTATTCTGTGGCCGGAGCCTCTTTCGGTTATTCGCTGTTGTGGGTTTTATTTCTAACTACCTTTGCTTTGGCCGTCACCCAGGAAATCGGCGCCAGAATGGGGCTGGTTACCGGTAAAGGCCTGGCTTCGTTGGTGCGGGAAAAGTTCGGCATCCGCTGGACCACTTTTGTCATGGTTTGTTTGTTTATTGCCAACATGGGAACGATTGCGGCAGAATTTGCCGGCGTGGCCGGAGCCTTGGAGATATTTAATCTTCCTCGCCTTCTGACCGTCCCGATAGCGGTAGTGTTTATTTATCTGCTGGTTACCCGCTGGAACTTTAAACGCTTGGAAAGAATTTTCTTGCTGGTGTCATTTTTCTACGTTGCTTATATTTTTTCGACCCTAACTATGCATGTTAATTGGCTCCAGGCGACCACAAGTTTAGTAATTCCTTCGTTTAGCCTAAAAGGGGCCTATATCTTAACTTTAATGGCAGTGATCGGCACCACGATTACACCGTGGGGCCAGTTTTTTATTCAAGACTACGTCGTTGATAAAAAACTGGCCAAAGAGGATTTAAAGATAGAAAGAGGTGACGTTTTCCTCGGCAGTTTCCTAACTAACTTTATCGCTTTCTTTATCATTGTCGCTACCGCCGGAACGCTGTTCGTCAAAGGCATTACTATTAACGACGCTAAAGATGCAGCCTTAGCTCTTCGACCACTGGCGGGAAATTTTGCTTCGCTGCTTTTTTCTTTCGGTCTGTTAAACGCCTCGCTTTTTGGGGCAGCATTGGTCCCGGTTTCAACTTCTTACGTTATCACTGAAGCTTTCGGCATGGAATCGGGACTCAATCTTAAACTAAGACAGGCCCCTTGGTTTTACGGACTGTTCGCCCTGCTTCTAATAGTTGGCGGACTAATGGTCATTCTGCCGTTCTTCCCTTTAATTGCTATTTTGGTTGTTTCCCAGGCGGTCAATGCGGTGCTACTTTTGCCGATCTTTATCTTCTTATACATTCTTTCCAACGATAAAAAACTGCTGGGAGAATATGCCAATAACAAATTAATCAATGCCGTCCTCATAATTACTTTTGTTTTGATTGCGATTGCCTCGACTTTCTATGCCATCTCTCTTTTTGCTCCCAACCTTTTCAATCTTTTCCACTAAAGATTGGTTACAACTGCCTGTTGACAAATAGTTATCCACACACTATAATCCTCCCCACTGCCTCGAACTGCCCCGTTTTATAATGAATAAATATCTTAAATTTTTCGGAATTTCGTTAATAATCTTATTAGCTTTTTTTGCAGTTTCAATTCGTAATGTATCAGCTGCTACCAACACCGTTACAACCGGGGACGCCAACAGTTTTTCATGTACAGTGACTTTGGTAAATACTGACGTTAATTATCTCTCTTGGCTTAATTGGTTTAATCTTAACTGCGGAGCTCCGACTCCAACATGTAATGATGATAAATCATGCGTTACGCCAACACCCAGTCCAACTCCAACACCAAGCCAACCACCGTCCAACAATAACGGCGGTGGAAGTTCTTCAGGCGGCGGTGGAAGCACTACCAATCCACCTTCCTGTGGCAATCAAAAACCAAATCAACCTTATAATTTATTGGCTACGGCCGGACCGGGCACAGGGCAGGTTACCTTAACCTGGGGTCCGCCATCAGGCTCGGTTTCCGATTACTCAATCACCTATTCCGATGACCCGAGCACACAAAAATGGGGAGTGGCCAGCACGGGCAATGTTACAAAATATATAATTTCCGGACTCTCTGTTAATAAATATTACTTTCGGGTTAACGCGATAAACGGTTGCATGTCGGGCGACCCAATTGGACCGGTATCGGTTGGCGGAACAGGTGGACCACAAGTTTTGGGACTTTCCACCACCAGCGGCGAAGGGAATTATCTTTTGCTGTTTGTCCAACTATTCGGAGCCTTAAGTTTAGCCGGTTTAGGATTCGTATTCTTCAAAAAGAATGGCTAAAACTGCAATGCTTGCCCGCAAAAAAAGAACTTCCTCAAAAAGGGTCGGAGCAAAAAAAGGAAAGGCGCAGACTCACTCTTTAAGAAATAAGCTGGTTGGACTAGTATTTTTATGTTTGGCGCTTGTCATCCTACTTTCCCCCCAACTGATACCCAACAAAACCATTGTTAATAAAAACCCGATTCAGATTAATTCCGCTCTATATGCCTCAAAGATTACCGCCAACGACCCTGTGCGTATACTGATTCCCAAAGCCGATATCGACATTAAAGTAATTGACGCTAAAATAGTCGACGGTTATTGGGAATTATCGGATAACACCGCTTCTTACGGGCTGGGTAGCGAACATCCTGGAATAAAAGGCAATACCGTTATTTTTGCCCATGCCAGACAGGGACTTTTTTACAATTTGAAGGATGTGCAGCTCGGAGATATCGTATATGTTTTTACCAAAGATAAATGGTACCGCTATAAAGTCAGTAAAATTACGGCGGTATATCCAAACCAAACGGAAGTAATTCAGCCTACCAAGAAAGAGACTCTGACCCTTTATACCTGTACCGGTTTTTACGATGAAAAAAGACTAATTGTCACCGCTCTTCCCCAAAGTTAGAATTTGACAAAAATGTCTTCAAAGTGTAAAAAGAGGCATATGAAAAAATGCCTGTTCTTAACGTTTCTTTTTATTTTAATCTTCCCAATCTCTGTTGCGTTGGCAGACGATGTACATATCGGCAACGCCAGCGCCCAAAGCAGTGTCACTAGTACAACTAACGGTTCTAATTGCCAAACTCATATCCAAACCACCGTCAACGGGCAAACAGAAGTTTTGAATTCAACCGATTGCGGAACCCATACTTTGATTAACAGCGTAAATGGAACTACAGGAGGGCCAACTCCTTTTCCTTCCATAACCAAACCGGTTTTTAAGTATCCGGTAATTATAATTTCAAAAGCTCCCACTGCAACTCCAACGCCGACAATTATTGAAAAGCACGAACTGAGAACTCCCTCTTTAGTTTCGGTGATAATAAAAGGGTTTGAGGATTTCTTCAAAAGATTCTTTCACGCATTGTAAGCCGCCTGTCGTAAATCATTTGCTTTACGACATAAGGATTTGAGGCTATCTATTCTGGGGTTTTTACCAAAAAAAACAGACGGGGTTTAATCCGTCTGTTTTATGTAAACCAAAGGTCTTATTTAATCATTGAACAAGCCGTGATGCTTGTTGCCATGATTATTGTTCTGATGGATATATTTTGGTAAATTATCCATAAAATCCCTACATTGACCTTGGTTCCCAAAAGATGGACTGTCAAAAAGCTTCCATCCATCGTTATCGCAATGGTTCTTTGTCACAAAAACATACGTTTTTTCGCCGATTGTGA
>JBEKQB010000036.1:0-6090 GCA_049520155.1 Candidatus Levyibacteriota bacterium | reverse complement strand
CACCGAGTTATGCACGACCACTCCGCCTAAAGAAATAACCGCTGCCTCGGTTGAGCCTCCACCGATATCCACCACCATGTGCCCTGCCGGCTGAGCAATCGGTATCTTGGCGCCGATGGCGGCCGCCAGCGGCTCTTCAATTAGATAAGCTACTTTGGCTCCAGCGGCCATGGTAGCATCCAAAACGGCTCTTCTTTCCACCTGTGTCACGCCCGACGGAATACAAACCATGACCTCCGGCTTAAAAAAACGCGACTTACCGGCCGCTTTGTCGATAAAATAAGAAAGCATTGCCTCGGTAATGGTGTAGTCGGCAATCACTCCGTCTCGCAGCGGTCTTAAGGCGATGATGTTCCCGGGGGTGCGGCCAAGCATTTCCTTGGCCTCTTTGCCAACGGCCACAACGCGGTTTTCTTCGACTGTTACCGCCACGACGGTTGGCTCGTTAAGAACAATTCCTTCTCCCGCCACATAGACGAGAGTGTTTGCGGTGCCAAGGTCAATCCCGATGCGTTTAGAAAGTGCCATAAAATTAAAAACAAACCTTTTACTGTATCAAAATATATACTTAACGTATCAAAATTTTGTTACAGCTTCCAGCTTTTTAGATTATAGAACTCCTTTGTAGTTCTTGCAAGAGCTATTGTCAGGGATGTATAATGCAAATTGCGTTATGAAGAAGCAATTGCTAATCCCCGTTTTGATTGTTTTATTTTTAATTGTTGCCACCGCCATTGTAATTATGCTGGGCAGAGGCTATGGCTTAAATTTTAACGGCAACGGTTCAATTCTATCGGGAACGGGCCTCTTGGTTGCTACCAGCTCGCCTGACGGAGCGCAGGTGATTATTAACGGCCACTTGACCACTGCTACCGATAACACGATTAACCTCGCCCCCGGAGACTATGATGTCAAAATTTTTAAGGAGGGTTACTTTCCTTGGGAGAAAAAAATTACGGTTAAAAATGAAGTTGTCAGCAAAGCCGATGCACTGCTCTATCCAACCGCGCCCCAGCTTACCAGCATTACTAACGTCGGAGTTTTAAATCCCGTCATTGACCCATCTTTTAGTAAAATTGCTTACGCCGTTGCTTCGCAGTCAGCGGTCAAGAACGGCATTTATGTCTTAGACATGAGCGTTCGGCCGATTCTAACTTTGCAAAACGCTTCTTCTCAAATCGTTCAGGACTTAACCAATACTTTTTCACAGGCAACTTTTGTTTGGTCGCCCGACAGCGCCCAGATTTTAGCTACCATCAACAAAGAAAATACCTCCACCAAATACCTTTTAGATACAACCACGCTTAATCAAACTCCTCAGGATGTCACCGAAACCCTTGACGCCATCAACGCCAATTGGCAAAGTATCAAGACTGACAAAGATACGGCTCAACTGAATAGTCTGCCCAAAGTATTGAGAACCGTCGTCGCTGCTAATTTTAACGTCTTACAATGGTCAGCCGACGAAACAAAAATTCTCTACCAAGCCTCACAGTCTGCCACTATTCCTTTGATCATCAACCCACCATTGATAGGAACCGACTCGACGCCACAGGTTAGAAATATCATTAAAGGCCAGGTCTATGTTTACGATATTAAGGAGGACAGGAACTATCTGATTCTATCAACGCTGCCGGCTCCTGAGATTGCCAGCGGAGAACTGCCGCTAATGTGGTATCCAGATTCAAAACACTTGGTTTATGTGCACGATGGGCGTATTGATATGATGGACTACGACGCGCAAAACCAAACTACCGTTTATGCCGGTCCGTTTGTTGACGATTATGTCTTCCCGTGGCCCGACGCAACCCAGCTGGTCATTCTGACGAATCTTGGTAACCCCAACATCGCCCCCAATCTTTACACCATCGGCTTGAAATAATTACTTCGGACTGGCAAATATGAGGAGCCTTTGGAAAGTCGTGCCAGGCGGCCAACAGGTTTGCAAAATTAACTGCTGTTTATCTTGATTTTGACTATTCACCAAATACGAAACGTCCGAAGGATTGACAATTTTTGATCCAGTTACAATATAGTTGTATCGCATATTTTGGTAAAAAATGACCACCTCATCCCCTTTTGTTAAGTCCTTGAGAAGGTAGAAAACAGCGTTGTAACGACCAACATCCCAAAAGTTATCGGTGGAATGAGCAAAGAGGTATACATTGCCGTTCATACCCGGGAAAACCGTTCCGGCCGCATGCGCCACGCCCTGCATTAGAATTGGCAGAAACGCATCTTGATTGCTTGGGTCAACATTTGGGAAGACTTTGGCGCTGGCGCCGATTTTGGGAATTAAAATGGAAAAGTCCGTATCTTTAGGTACGAGAATTTGTTCCTGCGGTCCAGCTAAAACATCAGCAAAGCTGGCAGTCCCGCCCGATGACTGATTATTGAAATTTTGGATTTGGGATTTGGGATTTGCGGCGATAGCGTAATGCACTCCCCTTAACTCAATCACCTTATAAGCAATTTCGTAATACAGCGCCGGCCCGAAAGTGGCCAAAATACCAAAAATTGCAAACAGCACCAAGAAATTCCCAATAGTACGAAGAATTAAAAAACGGATAGCTTCTGTTGGTTTCATAATTGAAAATTAGAAATTGCTATTGTATCCCCGGCGGGAATTGAACCTGCATCAATCGCTTAGGACGCGACTACTCTATCCGTTGAGCTACGGGGACACTACTTGTAAGTTTACTTTAAATCAGCTTTACTTTCAACCAAATCCGAAAAGACTTTATTTACCGCTTTCAACCTCTTTAATAAATCTCCTCCTCTAGACACCCTGACTCGACACATACCAAATTCAAGTTTTCCTTTTTTCTTTCCCTTTAAAACGCTAATATGCTGAAACTGTTCTTTAGGCAAATTAACTACATTCGACCAAAAATCCAAACATTTCCCTGCATCCATATCCTCATATATTCTAATACTCATTCTCAATCTTTCATTTTGAATATTAAAAATTTCTCTTAATCCGCTGACAAACACCTTTATTAAATTTGGATCTGTGTTTGTTAACATAAAGTCTTTCTTATTTCCCTCTGCCCAATAAAGCGCCGAGATAAAAAGGGTTTTTTCTTTTTTCGAAATATCTTTTAAGAGTATTTCTGCTTCCTTAAGAGCTCTTTCCTCTTTCAAGCTTTTGATTCTTTTGCTTCCTCCCCTTTTAATACGCCAACTATCCATAAAATCTGGTAAAATTGTTATTTTCCCCGCATGATAAAACACTGTTGTCTTAGCTATCTTGAGTTTTGAACAAATTTCCGGAATCGTATATCCCCTAGCTCTTAGGTATTGAATTTCTTTTATTTTTGCCTTGCTCAATCTTTGACGCATAAACTAATCCTAGTTAATTAGAATTGACTTGTTAATCTAGGGCAATCTTGCTTTATCTAACTAAATAGGTTGTATTTTAACGCAAAAAACCTTAAAATTAATTTCACGGGGCGTAGTTCCTCGGTAGAACGCTCTGTTTGGCCTACCCGCCAATTGTAGCACCGGAGTGTAGTGAATCGGTATCACGCTTCGTTCGGGACGAAGAGACACTGGGTTCAATTCCCAGCACTCCGACACAACCTAACCTTGCTGATTACTTAGAGGCTTGATCATTGGAACTGCCGGTTCATCCGGAAATGCTCCCTGATGTGTTATTACCGCTTTACAGCTACGCACTGCGCTTAACTCAAATGCGGCATCGACCGCTCTTGCCATTAACGGATTTACTGTTGATTCCGCTTCTTCAGAGATATCGCCGCCAGGAACCATGCTTGGTGAACCGTGGTTACCTTCTCCTTCTACTGTCATCGCCTGAGATGTTAACAGAGAAAAAACCCTTTGTCAAATTTAATATTTGCCACTTTACAAACTCTTTCAATTCACTGAAATAATTTGAATATCCGAACGGGAAGCTCGTTGGGGCAAGTAGAAAAACCACCTAGGCAAAGAGTCTACTTGAGATTTTCTTTCCCAAATCAGTAGCTCTTGCTAATCCAACTAAGTCTTGATAATGAGCCTCAATCGCTTCGCTAAATAATTCACTTACTCGTTTATCGCCATTCTTTCTATCCATACCAAGCTCAAAGGCTGCCCACTTAAACACATCGGTCGGAACTTCCCCCTTCTCTACCCTAATCCCAAGCGTTGCCGCCCTAACGATAAAACCGAGTGCATGAGCATCGGCAACTGAAATGTTTCCAACAAACTCTTTACCATCCTCGAGGTGTCCTGGTCTTTGTAGGCTATGCCCAACCACATAAGCTTCTAACCCATTTGGAGACGCAGAAATTAAGCTCGGATGAAGTGTTGCCATTTCGTGAATAGAAAGTCTTCTCGTATTATCCGAAAGCGGCTCCAATAAGTAAAACCATAAACCGGACTCGTATCCTTTTATAAAACCGACTGCGGCCGCTCTTCTTTGAGCCTCAGTATCAGGAATCTCTTCGGGAGACTCTTGCTCACTTACAACAAAAACTCTTGATAGTTCAGGATCCAGAGTCCTGCCTGGGGCTACATAAAATTCTCCGAAGAGAGTGACTATTTCCAGAGGAATCGGAGCGCCCCTTAGACCTAACTCTTTCCCTTGATCAAGTGGGCCTGGTGGACGGGATGCGGACAATTCTCCCGTTGCTCCTGAAGGATCTGGTAATTCATGTGGTGAAAATGCCATTCGGAAAATATTAACACAACAAAAGTTTTTAAGTCAAGACCCAAAAACGGACTTATTGCAGTTTTTCTCTTGCATTCTCAAAAAACTTGTGTCATGATATTTTCCTGTGGACGACGAGCATAAACTGACTAAAAAAGAAAAAAAGGAATTACGTAGACTAGAATGGCAGGAAAAGGCAAAAATCGAAGCTCGGAACGCCAAAATCAAGAAATTGGCGATTTGGGGCGGTGTCGCTTTGATAATTCTAATCGTGATTGGGGTTTTAATTGCTACCGTTACTTCTCCGACAACACCGACTCAAAATATTACCATCGCGCCAGTTTCCGCCCGCGACATTACGACTGGCAACCGAAAATCCAAAGTCACTTTGATTGAATACGCCGATTTTCAGTGCCCAGCTTGCGCCGACTATCATCCGGTTGTGAATCAGCTGCTTGATGCTTACAAAAACAGCATTTTTTATGTCTACCGTATGTTCCCACTGGAACAAGAACATCCAAACGCTCTTATCTCCGCCCAAGCCGCTTACGCGGCCTACCAACAAGGAGCCTTCTTTCAGTACAACGATATACTCTTCGCTAAACAAAACGAGTGGGCGGATTTAACCGACCCAACGGCCTCTTTTACTGGCTATGCGCAAAGCTTGAAATTGGATGTCAACAAATTTAAGGCCGACATGAGCTCGTCCGAAACCCAAAAATATGTTAAGGATTCCGAAAACGAGGCGCTAAATGAAGGTATTAATTCAACTCCGAGCTTTTTTATCAACGGCAAGCTTATTCAAAACCCAAATAGCTACGCAGATTTTAAGAAGTTAATCGATGCAGCACTTTCTAAAAAATAAATTAATCATCTACTCCGCCGTTTTAGCCTTCTTTGGCTTTTTGGATGCTTTGTATCTAACTATCTTGCATTACAAGAATATTATCCCTCCCTGCTCCACCCATTTTGGTTGTGAGAAAGTGTTGACCAGCACTTTCTCGATGATTGGCCCGCTTCCAATCGCTCTTTTTGGCACGGTTTTTTACTTGGCAATAATCCTAATTTGTCTTTTGATTGTAATTGAAGGCAGAAAACAATTTTTGCAGTTTTTCCATTTTACGGTTTTGGTTGGATTTTTGTTTTCGGTAGTCTTATTCTTCATTCAATTCTGGATTTTGCAGTCTTTCTGTCAATATTGTGTTCTATCCGAAGTTATCGCCACCGGCCTCCTATTTTTATCGCTTCTGAAGCTTCGTGAGGATAAAAAAATTAGAAATTGAGGTCTTTAAATTTAAATATATTCTTCCATCCGTTTGTAGTTTTGAATTTCTTCCGGAGTAAACCAGAGCGCTTTTTCAACATTAGCTTCCTCAAGACTGGCGGAAATATGCACCAGATTCATTACTCCCCGCTTTTAGGCGTTGGCATAAGCCGCC
>JBEKQB010000035.1:0-6123 GCA_049520155.1 Candidatus Levyibacteriota bacterium | reverse complement strand
TGGTTAATAATTTTTTGGCGTTTGCATAAAGTTTCTTCTCCAATAATTCAAGTCTTGCTGTTTCAACCGTAAAACCGGCCGCCATCGGATGTCCGCCAACATCCACCATTAAATCCGAAGCGCTTCTTAGAAATTCGACAATGTTAAAGCCTTTAACCGAACGGGCGGACGCGCGACTATATTTCTTCCCTTTGGAAATTATGATTGACGGCAAATAGAACTCTTCGACCAATCTTCCGGCCACCAATCCGACTATTCCCTGCTGGTAACTTTTCTCGGCGATGAAAATTAAGTTCTTCAGTCCTTCTTTTTCCACCTTATTTTTGGCGTGTTGAAGTGCTTCTTGGGTAAATTGCTGTCTTTCTAAATTAGTTTGATTCAAAAGTTCAGCCAGTTCCTCAGCTTTCTCTTTATTCGAAGTGCAAATAAGTCTTAGTGAGTCCATCGCACTAGCCAGTCTTCCCATCGCGTTAAGTCGCGGCGCCAGCAGGTGCCCAATTTCATACGTTCCGATCTCTTCTTTGTTAATTCCCGCTTTATTGATTAAAGCTAATAAGCCTACTCTTTTTGTTTCTTTTAATTTTTGCAAACCATAATAAACCAGAACCCGGTTTGCTCCGGTTAAGGGCACTAAATCCGCAATCGTCGCCAAAGTTACTAGCTCAAGATAGTCACCGTTCTCATTTTTGAATTTTGATTTTTGAATTTTGAATTGTTGCGCCAGCAACCACGCTACTCCTGCCCCGCAGACTAGAGTCGTGTGAACGGTAGCTAAAGCGTTAGGTAGCTTTTTTGCCAGAACGTGATGGTCGGTAATAATGACGTCAATGCCATTTTCGTTGGCAAAGTCCACCGCCTCACTTGCTACAATGCCGTTATCCACGGTGACGATTAATGAACAGTCTCCGTACTTTGTTTTTAAATTTTCGATTCCTTTTTTTGAGAGACCATATCCTTCCTCAAAGCGGCTGGGAATATATGGCATGACGTCAACACCCAAAGTATTTAGGGTTTCCCAGAGAATGGCCGTGCCGCAAATTCCGTCAACATCATAGTCACCAAAGATAATTACCTTTTCTTTATTTTTGATGGCTTTTTTGATTCTTTGCCGTGCCTTCTTTAGCTGCAGCTTGTTTATTTTAACCGCTTGAGTAGTTACCTCGGAAAGGTTTGGGTGCAAAAAACTTTCCTGTGCTTTTTTTGTTTTTATTCCCCTATTTTCAAGGAGAAGCGAAATGAGATCTTTATTTTTAGATGTATTTTCGACCTGCCATTTTTTCATAAAGGTTATCTTCTGCTATACTATAACAAATATGGCAAACGTTATTCCAGACCAAGTTTTAAAAGTCTATAAAACTCTGGAAGAGAACAATTTTGCAGCCTATTTTGTCGGCGGAAGCGTTAGGGATTTAATCTTAAAAAGAAAGGTTAAGGATTGGGATTTAAACACCAATGCCACCCCAGAGCAAATTCTCAAAGTATTCCCCAAAGGTTTCTATGATAACACTTTTGGCACGGTTGGAATCCCGACCAAAATTGGCAAAGAGGAGTATATTATTGAAGTTACCACATACCGAACCGAAACGGGATACAAAGACAGAAGGCATCCCGACAAGGTTTCTTGGGGGAAAACGCTGGAGGAAGATTTATCACGCCGAGATTTTACGATTAATGCCATTGCTCTTAAGGTTAGCGAGAAAAATGTTTTTGAATTAATTGATCTGTACGGTGGCGAAGAAGACTTGCGGAAAAAAATTATCCGGGCAGTCGGCGACCCCAATCTCCGCTTTAAGGAAGATGCCTTAAGACTACTAAGAGCTGTTCGAATCGCAACAGAGCTTGAGTTTGCGATTGAGAAAAAAACCTGGGAAAAAATTATTGAAGACTCGGCTTTAATCAAATACATTTCCGCGGAAAGAATCAAAACCGAGCTGTTGAAAATTCTGGCAAGTGACCATCCCTACGAAGGAGTGCTACTTTTGCAAGACTGCGGACTTTTAGGCTTTATTCTGCCTGAACTTTTGGAAGGAATTGGAGTCTCTATGGTAAGACCAGGAAGACATCACACGACTGACGTTTTTACCCACAATGTTTTGTCTTTGAAATTTTGTCCATCCAAAGACCCAATTGTGAGATTTGCCACACTTTTACACGATATCGGAAAGCCCAAAGTCGCCGCCAAAGACGAAGAAGGATACGTTATATTCCATAATCACGAGGTCGCCGGGGGAAGAATTGCCGAGAAAATTTGCGACCGATTAAAATTTTCCAGAAAGGAAAAGGAGAAAATAATTATGTTAATCAGGTGGCATATGTTTTCGGTCAATGAAAACCAAACCGACGCGGCTATCAGAAGATTTATCCGGAAAATCGGCGTTGATAATGTTAAGGACATGATGGATTTAAGAGTCGCCGACCGGCTCGGCGGAGGGACACAAACCGCCGAAAGCTGGCGGCTAAAATTATTCAAAGAAAAAATCGAAGAGCAACTAATGCCAGCGCCGTTTTCCATCAACGAAATGGCAGTTGACGGCAACGATGTTATGCGGATTTTGAAAATTGAGCCTGGACCGGTTATCGGAAAAATACTGAATGGATTATTCGCCGAAGTCGATGAAGATTTATCAAGAAATAATCGTGCATATTTGGAAAAAAGGATTAGGGAACTCGGAAAAAATCTGGTAAAATAGATTTATGAATAAACAAAAACTTCAGGAAGAGTTAAAACAATCAATGCTTAACAGAAATGAGTTGAAGACTTCGGTTCTAAGATTGCTTTTATCGGCCATTAATTATTATGAAATCCAAAAGGGAACGGAGCTTTGGCAAAAAGCGAGTTCGCCTGCAAGCGAAGCGCAGACAGGCGAGGGAGGCCATTACCAAGCAACTGAAGATGATATATTACATGTCATCCAGAATCAAGCCAAACAAAGACGAGATTCAATTGAAGAGTTTAAAAAAGCCAACAGGCAGGAATTGGTCGACAAAGAAATAAAAGAATTGGAAATCTTGAGCGCTTATTTGCCCGCACAAATGTCTGAAGAAAAAATTACCGAGCTGGTTAAAGAAGAAATTTCCCAAACGGGTGCCGTCTCAATGGCCGATATGGGAAAAGTGATGGGAGTACTAATGCCAAAAGTAAAAGGCAAAGCCGACGGCAACTTAGTTAGCAAAATCGTCCGCGAAAACCTCGCTTGACATCTTCAATATTATAAGATAAACTCTCCGTCATGAATGTTGTCGAAAATGAGGCTACTGGCAGACCTCGAATTTATCCCGAAACGAGAATGAGGCCGGAGCAAAGACGGGCCTTCAACAGGATACACTTGCTTGCCAGACTGGGGGAAGCTAATTGGTCAAGCAAAAAACAGGCTAGAAGAAGAACAGCTTTGGATTTTATTGAAGCAAAAATGGGACTAATCTAAGACTAATAATCTCCTACTTTTTTCTTCGCTGGAGAATTTCCTGCCAGACTACCAACAAGGGCGAGGCGTTAAAGATTGAAGAATAGGTTCCCGAAGTGATCCCGATTAGAAGCGCTACCACAAACCAGCGGATTGTATCCCCTCCGAAAATCAGCAGCGCGATTAAAACCAGAATAACCGTCAATGACGTATTTAATGAGCGGTCAAGCGTTTGTAAAATTGAATCGTTGACTACTTCTGCAAAATTCTCTCCGCCGACTCTCCTCAAGTTCTCCCTAATTCTGTCGAAAACGACGATTGTGTCATGAACAGAGAACCCGATAACAGTTAGGGTCGCTGTGACAAAAAGACTGTCAACTTCGATGCCGAAGAAGTGGCCAAAAATTGAAAATAGTCCAATCAAAACTAGCACGTCGTGGATTAAGGCGATAATTGCGCAAACACCAAAACGGAAGCTGCTGGTTGGTTTTGGCACACTGCGAAATGACCATGTAATATAAAGGACGATGAGAACTGAAGCGATAACCAAGGCATAAATAGCATTCTTTAAGGTTTCGGCACCGATTGTCGGACCAATCGTTTCATAAGATTGTTGGTCAACATTTCCTAAGTCTTTTTTTAAGTCCTGCATAATTAAGATATCCTGACTTTGGCTGACTGGTTGTGATTTAATTAAAACCTGATTTCCGGAAGTAGTTAAATTTTGGATTTTAATTTTATTCTGTGTAAATATACCGGAAATTTGCATCAGCTCTTTGTTGGAAACTTTGCTGGGAAAAGCTAGTGTTAAATTAGAACCACCCGTAAATTCGACCGACAGATTTAGTCCGAATAGTATTAAGGAAATAATTCCCGGAATAATCACGACCAACGAAATTAAAAAGTACCAATATTTTTTGCCGATAATATCTATTTTCATCTTATTTATAAATTAATCTTAAGAATGTTCTAGTCACCACAATGGCCGAAAACATCGATACCAAAACGCCGATTGCCAGAACCAGCGCAAACCCTTTAACCATGCCTGTCCCAAATTCATATAAAACAAAACTGGTGATTAAAGTTGAAATGTTGGAGTCCCGGATCGATGTCCAGGCCCGGGAAAAACCCAGCTCAATGGCGGTTTCGTGCGACTTCCCTTGTCTTAATTCCTCTTTCATCCTTTCGAAAATCAAAATATTAGCGTCAACCGCCATACCGATAGAAAGGATAAAACCGGCAATTCCGGAAAGAGTTAAAGTTATACCGTAAGGAGTGACCGAACTTAATTTGAAAATTGCCAGAACAAATAAAGTGTACAAAATCAAAGCCGCACTGGCGATGGCGCCAAGTTTTTTATACAAAGTTGTCATAAAAACGACAATAATAATAAATCCTAGGCCTCCGGCAAAAAGGCTTTTGGCCAGAGACGAACTGCCGAGCGTCGGCTCGATGACGCTAGAAGATAAAACAGCTAGGGAAACGGGTAAGGCTCCGGCGTTTAGCTCCGTACTTAATTGCGTTGCTGTATCGGTCGTGAATCCCCCAGTGATGACGGCATTTCCGCCTTCTATTACTTGATTGACTGTGGGTGCTTCGATAATCTGATTGTCCAAAGCGATCGCCAGTCTTTTGCCAACTGTCTTCTGGGTAATATCGGCAAATTTCTTTGCGCCGGTAGAATTAAAAACAAGCTGGACTTCCGGTTTACCCGTATTCTGATCAAATCCAACGCTGGTTTGACTAAGGTCCGATCCGGTTAAATTGGTTTTCTCAAAATAAGCTCCGCCGATATTAATGACATTAGGATTTGCTTCGCTATAAACTTTACCCTTAATCGTAATTCTAGAGGGAGGGAACAGTGCTGCTGCAGCGCTGGAAATTTCTTCCCAAAAATTTAACTGGGCTGTTGTTCCAATTAAACTTCTGACTTGGCTAACATTGGTAATCCCCGGAATTTCCACATTTATACGGTAATCATTATTATTCGTAATGGTTGTTTGCACTAATGGTTCCGATACTCCAAATAAATTTACTCTGTTTTCGATGACCGTTTTTGCACTATCTAAAGCGGCGCTTCTTTCGCCGGAGGCAATATTTTTCATGTTTGCCTGAAGCACTAAGCTGGTTCCACCTTTTAAATCCAGCCCTTCCCGAAAAGTCAGCACTTTGTTAATCTTCAAAGCGGCGAAGATAGAATTGGGGTCAAAATTAAAGGTCTTATTGGCAAAATGAAGATTGGAAAACTTTGGCAAGTTAATAAAAACAGCCGCAATAGTTAAACCGATAATTAGCCATAAAAGGTAACGTGGATTTTTTCTCATGAGAGCATGGCTTCTTCATCACCGATAAGAACAACCCTGGAACCGGCCAAAATAGAAATTATAAACGGGTCTCTTTTTTTCCTTCTGAAACTGAACTCTTCTTCGGTCATTACCGTATAATTTATTTCCGTGTTTAATCTTTTTTCTTCTTCCCGCACCAAAAGTGCCAGCTCCGGCAAAACGATATTGCCGACAATCAAAAGGTCAACTTCGTCGGGATGCTCTTTCATCTTACGGAGGAATTTTCCCGAAAACATGGCGTATTTTATTCTTCCCAGTTTGAAAGAGCATCCCGACGAAGTTGACCTTTTGATTGAATACCTTCTGCTTCGTCGCCGTCCGCCTGACCGTCTTCTCGATCTTGTCCGTGTCACCCGGTTCCAGCTCCGTCAGCA
>JBEKQB010000034.1:0-6485 GCA_049520155.1 Candidatus Levyibacteriota bacterium | reverse complement strand
CTTCATAAAATGAGCGGGCTTTATCCACCAATTCTTTTTTATTCGCCAAGAGCGGAAAAACCGCCACCTTATATGGTGCCAGTTTTGGATGCAGTTTTAAGAACACTCTTTTCCCGTCTTCGCGGTATGCATCCAGCAAGAATGCCAGCATTGCCCGGCCGACGCCCACCGATGGTTCAATCACATAGGGAACGAATTTTTCTTTAGTTTCTTCATCAAAGTAAGAAAGATCTCTCCCTGAAGCTTTTTGATGAACAGATAAATCGTAATTTCCCCGGTTGGCAATTCCTTCCAGCTCGCCAAAACCCATAAACGGCCAGTTATACCAGATTTCGGTTGTCCCTTTTGAATAATGCGCCAGTTCTTCTCTTTTTAATTCTTCTTTTTTAAGATTTTTCGGGTCAATTCCTAAATTAACATACCAGTCAAACCTTTTTTCGATCCAGTCTTTGTGCGCCTTGGCAGCGTCTTCGGGCTTGACAAAATACTCCAGCTCCATCATCTCAAACTCTCTGACTCTGAATAGGAAATTGCCAGTGGTAATTTCATTTCGGAAACCTTTACCAATTTGTGCAATACCAAAAGGTACTTTTATCCTCGTGCTTTCCAAAACGCTCTTGTAGTTGATGAAAATTCCCTGCGCCGTTTCCGGACGAAGATAAGTTTTATTATCTTCGTTGTCAATCGGACCGACATAAGTTTTAAACATCAGATTAAAGGCTTTAACCTCTGTCCAGGCTTTTTTATCCACATGCAACTTTTCATGCTCTGTAATTTCTTTGTTGTTGTCAGCCCGCAGCCTGGCATGACAGATTTTACATTCGATTAGAGGGTCTGTGAACGAAGAAACGTGGCCAGATGCTTCCCAAACCTTGGCGTTTAAGACGATTGAAGAGTCAATTCCGACAATATTATCGTTTTTTAAAACCATCGAATTCCACCATTCATTTTTAAGGTTGTTGGAAAGTAAGACTCCGACCGGCCCCAAATCCCAAGTGCCGTTTAAGCCACCATATAACTCCGACCCCGGAAAAATAAAGCCGCGCCGCTTGCAAAGCGCTACCAATTTATCCATCAAGTTCTCCATAAGGCAATAATAGCAAAAAAGCGGCAGTTATGAAAGCTGGGGAAGCATTTGCTTGGTTTTCAGTCGTCTTTCTAAAATTTCTTCGATTAAATCTTGGGTGTTTATTTTTGTAGTTGACAGAGTTACTTTTTGAAAACCCAATAATCTTAGCAGTTCCAGTTCGAATTCATAAATAACATCCGGTAAATTTTCTTCTTTTGATAATTTCCGCAAAGTTCTGCCCAACAACATAAACACTTCCGGATGCTCCTGATTTTCCGCACACAATCCGTCGATTAGTTCGCAAACATGATAAGCAAAACCGATTCGTTTTAAATCTTTTTTTAAAAGTGGGAAACATTCTTTCGACTCAACTTCGGTTAGAATGGGCATGCCTTTGCCCTGATACAGACCAAAAATACAATAATTCAAAGGTTCGATGTGCGGAGAACGCCGGCTGGCAATTTTTCGAACACCGGTAGCTTTGACTTTAATTTTACCGTTTTTCTTGGTAAAAATAGTCACAATGCGGTCGGCCTCGGAGTAATTACTGCGCTTAATAACAATCCCTTCGGTTTTAAAAGATCGCATACGTTATCTCAGTTCTAGGTTAAAGGTTTGATCGGAAGAAAGATTAAATTGCTCGACAGTTTTGCCACCAACTGTAATCGTATAAGCGCTGTCATCGGTACCCGGTTGTTTTTGTACCATTAAAGGCAATAATGAAGTTTGTGCCAGTTTGAAGGGCAATTTATAGGAAACGGTTAACTTGGCTACTCCCTGCGGCCTAACGGTTAAGAAACCATCAAAGACGGTTTTGCCTAAATCGTCATAAGTGGTCATTTTCACTTCCGAACCTTGATTGGAAATTAGCTGGCTGCCCTGGGGGACATAAATCCGAAACCAGTCTCTTAACACCGCATTTAAGCATAAATTCCCTCGTTCCAGATTGCAATCGGACGGCGGATAAGGATTCTTATAGTTAACCGTGACGGTTTTCACAATTGAGCCATCGCTTTGCAAAGCATAATCCTGAGTAACCGCTTCGCTGACAAACAGATTCGATTTTTCTCCGCCGAAATTGGCTTCATTGATATGCAGGTAATCCCCCGCAAAAGGCATGATTCTCCCAGCCGCATTTAGACCTTCAAAACCGGCTTGAGCGCTAGTGTCATTCATATAGAAAAGGATGTGTTTTTGGTTCATTTCCGACAGCATCGTCTGAAATAAAGGCCCCCAATACAGTTTTGGCGAAGAAGAAAAAGCTTTAGTCATAATCGCGTACATCAAATCACCGATAATGCCTTTTCGGTCTGTTCTAACCGTGTTGGTCGGCTGGTCGGCAAAAACTTCCATTTGGTAAATGACGTTGGGACAATCGCATCTCGGGTCGGTTTTGGTGGTAAAAGTCGTACCGTCGACGTTGATATCGCCCAAAATATTCATCGCCGAGACCAAAGCCTGCGTATCGACAGCGATAATGCCGTCAACTTTGGTATATCCGCCGGCTGTTTGGTACATTTTGTAAAAACTGTCCATCGACACTTTGAAATCGGGAGAAAGATTATTGTCTCTTAAATTAAACTGGGGGACACTCGGGAAATATTTTAAAATCGACGCCGGCGCCACCGGTTTATTGGTAATGGTAGCATCAAGGCTGTAGATGTCGCTTGAGGTATCAACATGCACTACTCCGCTGTCCAGTCTGAAAACCGCGTAGGCGGTAATAAAACCGCCGGTCGGCCTTAACTCTTTATCGTTTTGAAAAAGAATCAGATATTTTTTCTCGTTCGGCTCGCCCAAGATATTCGGCAACGTTTTAATCAAGGGTCTGGCACTGCTAATCAGACTGACGCTTTGATCGGTAATTGACTTTAAACTAGCCAGAGTAGTACGGACTTTTTTCCCAGTAGAAATGGCCGGATAATGATTAGGGTCTACTTTATCGATTTCGGTTCTAACCAGGGATAGTTCATTAGCAATATCGTCAATTTTTGGCGTGATTTTCCCAATTGTTTTGACGGCGGTCTCAATCCTTTGCTGAGCCGTCCCGCCGACAAAACTACCCTGTCCTTTTAAGCCTAACAGGTCGGCATAGGGCTTGATTGAATCGATCAGCAAAGTGGCAGCGTTTAAGCCGTGGAATCCGGCATTAAGCAAATGATCGGCATCACCATAATACCAATTGGCAAGCGGAATAAACTGTAAATAGCTCATTGCGTGTAAATCATTCTGTGTCTGGGTTAAATCGGTTTTGGTTTTAACGAGCTGATCGGAAGCTAAACTGACATTTTGCTGTTTGATGGCCCATGCCACCGATTGTGCATCGGCGTAGGTAACTTTGGCCGCTTTATAAACTTTAGCCGCCGGCAAATAAACTCCAAAAACCGCAAAAAGAACCAAAACCGCTAAAATAGCTAACGCTCCCAACATTTTCTTGCTTTTAAAGATACTTTTGAAGTTGACTGCTCTTTTGCGGGAAAAAGACTGGGGGGAAAAACCGGCAACATCAGGCTTTTTTTCCAAGTTGAAATCGATCTTACTTAATCCATCCATACAGACTATAATAGCTGGAAATTGCTCCCACTGTCAACAGTGAAAGGTTATAAGGCGCCCTGGCCGGAGATCATTGCCCAAGGAGTTTTCAGAATAATCCACAAGTCGTAAATAATTGATCTTTTCCTAACATAGGTCGCGTCCATTTCGATTCTCTTGTCAAAATTTATTTCGCTTCTTCCCGAAACTTGCCAATAGCCTGTCAGCCCAGGCTTAATCGATAAAACCATGCTCACCGCTTCTTTGGTTTGCGGATATTCTGCTTGCTGTTCTCTTAGCTCGTCCGGATAATAAGCTCTTGGTCCCACCAAGCTCATATCCCCCCACAAAATATTAAATAGCTGCGGCACTTCATCCAAGGAATGCTTTCGGATGAAATGTCCCACCTTGGTAATTCTTGGGTCGTCCTTTAATTTATAACTGCCCTTTTTATAACGCTCATAAAGTTTTGTGAATTTAGGATTCACCCTTAAAATCTCATGCGCGTTTTCAATCATACTCCTAAATTTATACATTTTGAAAAGTTTGCCATTTCTTCCCACCCTTTCTGGTGTATCGGCTAAAATTGGACCTTCGGAATCAAGTTTAATGGCCACACTGATAATTAGAATTACCGGTGAAAAAATTATAATCAACAGAAATGAACAAATAATATCGACTAGTCTTTTTGCTAATTCATAAAATCCGCTTTTTTTGACTATGGTAATTGGCATAAGTTAAGTCAGCTTTTCATTAGGGGTTCCCGCTAAGCTCTCGACGATTTTCTTAATTTTAGACACTGAATTTTTGGGACAAATTAATAAGACGTCATCCGTATTGATCGCAATCAATTCCTGCATATCAATCCCCACTACCAATTGATCGGTATAATTAAAAACTAAATTATCCAAAGAATCCTCGAGAAGCACTTTTCCTTTAGTGACGTTTTCTTCCGTCTTCCCGCTTAAAGCCTCTTTTAATGCTTCCCATGCTCCGACATCGCTCCAGCCCAAGTCGGCGGCAATCACGAACAGGTGTTTGGGGTCAATTTTTGCCAGTACCGCATCATCAAAACTAATTTTTTCCATCGTCGGATAAACCTTACGCAAAATCGCTTGATAATTACTTTCTCCATAAGCGGCTTGAATTTCCATGATTTTTTTCCACAGAGAAGGAGCGTATTTTTGATACTGGGAAAGGAGAAACTTTGGTGTGGTCACAAAATAGCCGGGGTTCCAAGCGAAATTTTCACTTTCTAAAAATTTTTCCGCCTGCTCAAGGCTTGGTCTGTAAATTAGTTTTTTAAATTGGAAGATCTTCGTTCCGCGGATTTCAGCTGTTTTTTCGCCAAATTCAAGCCAGCCTAAATTTTGATTGGCAAATCTGGCTCTTTGTCCCATAAAAATAAGCGATTCATTATCCTTTGTTACCAGTTCTTCGGCAAATTTCAAGACTTCCCGAAAACGTCTTTCTTTTTTGACAAAGTGGTCACTCCAAATAATCGCTACCGGCGCATCCGGATTTTGTCTGGCAATAATTGCCGCCGCCACTCCTACTGCCGGGCCGACATCCCGCATTTCGGGTTCAAAAATAAAATTCTTAGGTGGAATCTGCGGCAAATGCGCACGGACGATTGCTTCGTACTTTTCTCCTGTGGAGATATAGATATCTGCGAATTTAAAATCAGGCTGTAATCTGTCAACTGCCAGCTGCAGTGTTGATTTATCACCAATGATTTTTTCAAACTGTTTGGGAGTATTTTTCCTGGATAGTGGCCACAATCTGGTTCCAACCCCACCGGCAAATATAATTACCTTCATATTTTTTGGTTTAGAAAACTATCTAAATTTCTTTCAAACTGCATAAAGGTGAATCTCTTCGCATTTTCTCTGCATAGCTTCATATTATATCTTTTATTATCAAAGCTTTTCAAGACGCCCTTTAAACTACTGACTGTTGGCTCAGCAAAGAATTCTCCGGTGAGCCCCTCTTCAACAATGTCTAAGGCGCCTCCGGCTTTAAAGGCGATGACCGGTTTACCGAAGGCTTGAGCTTCAGCCATAGTCAAGCCAAAATCTTCACGACCCGGAAAGATTAAAGCCCGGCACTTTTTATAATAAACTGCCAGTTCGTCATCAGTCAAATTGCCCAAGAATTCCACCGTCGGACCAGCCATGCGTTGCAAGTTTTTTTGGTCCGCACCATCTCCGACAATCTTTAAAGGCAGCTGTAACTGACTGCAAGCTTTAATTGCCAGATCTACTTTTTTGTAAAAATTGGTTAAGCGGGATACAACCAGAAAATAGTCCTCGCTGGCTTCCGGTTTATTATCTTGAATATCGATCATCAGCGGCGGGTAAATTATTTTTGATTCCCGACCATAATACTTTTTGATCCGGCTTTGTACTTCGCTAGAGATTGCCACATACTCATCCGGCCTTTGAGCGGCCACCTTATCCCAACTTCGTAAATAGGCAACCGCAGGCCTAGCTAATAATCTAACGGCAGGATTTTTAAAATAATCGTTATAGCCACTCCATAAGTACCTGGTAGGCGTTAGGCAATAACAAAGGTGTTTCGTCTGCGGTTTGGTGATGATCCCTTTGGCCGCTTCGCTGGTAACGGAAATTACCAAATCATAAGCGTCAAAATTAAAGCTTTCAAAAGCTAGTGGCATTAACAAGGCGTAAAGTTCATGCGCGGTAGTGGCTGAGGGAAAATTTTGCAAAAAAGACGTTTTGACATCAAAAACTTTAGCCCAGGATGCTTTTCCCGGGTTATAAACCGAGGTAAATAAAGGCGCCTGCGGAAATATTCTGTGCAGTGCCAGTAAAACTCTTTCCGCCCCGCCCCATTTGTTAACCCGATCATAAACTAAGGCTAC
>JBEKQB010000033.1:0-6553 GCA_049520155.1 Candidatus Levyibacteriota bacterium | reverse complement strand
CTTCCTGTTTATCAACAAAAATGACTTTGTGTAGCGCCGGCTTGTTCTCGTTCAATTTCGAGATTAGAGACGTAATACCGCCCTCAAAATAATAATTGACTTCTTGCTGCCTTCCCTCGCGGTGGTCATACAAATGAAAATATAAATTCGGCACCAAATATGCCCGTTCCCTGATTAATTTTTTAATCGTGTCAAACTCAAAATCAATGGTCGAAAAGATTTCCTTGTCGGCAAAAAAAGTAATTGTGGTGCCCGACTCCCTATTTTCCAAAAAGTCGTGTTCTAAGCGGGACTTGCTGACTTTTTCTAAATCGCTTTTCACTTTGCCGCGAGAATATTCCTGCGTGTAGATTTTGCCGTCGCGTTTAATTTCCGCCCACATCCATTCGGACAAAGCGTTAACCACCGATGCTCCGACTCCGTGCAATCCTCCGGAAATTTTGTAAGCGCTGCCGCCGAATTTTCCGCCGGCGTGGAGTTTTGTCATCACCACTTCCAAAGCGGACTTTTTATAATGCGGCATCACGTCCACCGGAATGCCCCTTCCGTCATCAGCCACTGTTACCGAGCCGTCGTTGTTTAAAACAATCCAGACGTTTTTGGCAAAACCGGCCAAAGCCTCGTCAACCGAGTTGTCAATGATTTCGCGAAGAGATTCATGCAGTCCGACTATATCTGTTGAGCCAATGTACATTGCCGGTCTTTTGCGGACTGGTTCCAAACCTTCTAAAACTTGAATCTGTGCGGCCGAATAATCTGAAGCTTTTACGCCATCCGATACGTTGACTTTCAATTTCTTTGGTGCTGTTTTCTTTACTGCTTTTTTTGCTGTTTTCTTTGCGATTGTCTTTACCATCAGACATCCAGTTTAGCAAATTTCAGAGTAAATTTCTAGAGGTACAAATGTTATAGTTTTCTAACTTTGACATTCCTTACCAACGCTTTCTCATTGCCTCCAGCTCTAAAACCAATTGCCCCAAAATGTAAATCTATAGGAATTGGAATTGAGGGCGCAGGTTCACCATTTTTATCTTGAAATAAAATTTGAATATTTCCCTTAAGTATATTCCATTCACGATTAAAAACTAGTTGTTTTTCTTCGTCAAATATTTTTATATAAACTATATTTTTATCGCAAACGAGCTCGCATTTATACCACAAATCCAATGAGAGTTTTTTATCAAAAGAAAGCCCAGAATCTTTTGCCTCAGCGTAATTCCAAGCCCCCGCAATTCTGATGTGAGGTCTTATTCCGTCTAAGGTAATTTGCATCATCACATAATTAGTTAGATTTGTTGCTCTCAATATAGCACCCAAACAATTTTTCTTAATATTGAAATCAAAGCTAAATTCATAGTCTATCCAGTCTAAACATTTAGAAAAAATATAACCATCGTCGCTCTCAGTAATATGGAAACACTTATTAACTCTAGAATAATTAAATTGTCCTTCGCCAATCCAATCGTCTTTATTCTTGGGGTTGTTTAGGGCTGTAAAAAATGAATTCTCCTTTTTAGATTTAGAATATACGCCTGCGACAAAACCAATAATAATTATTATTACTGATATGGATAAAAATTTTGCAGGGAAAACTCCGAAATATATCGTTGTCAAAACGATCCCTAATGAGATTAGCGCGGCAATGATTTCGTATGAATTATTTACTAGAAAGTAACGAATACGATTCAGCATTAAGAAGATTATATCCCTTTTTATTTTTAAAGCCAAATTTTGCGGAACAAATTTTCCCATGCGATTTTAGCCAACTTTATTTATAATTTTTTGCGGACTTGAGGAATAAAACATTTCCCATGCGAGATAACCTTTTTCCATTGCTCTTATCGGTAACTTGGCTATTAATGTGCAGGTAGTGATGACTGCGAATCCCGCTGCTGTTTCCGCCGGATTGCCTTGTCCTGCTCCCGAGATGGTCATCTCTACTCCGGTTGCCCCCGCAAAAATAATCGAATCTAGATTTATTCCTGCACTAACAAGTTTAAGAGTAACGATACCTAAAAATTTAAGTCTTTGTTCTCGAGAAAGTTTTTTGTGCTCAACTATGTTGCGATCTTCAACTAAAGGTGCGTTTACAAGAACGTCACCAAACGAATTTACAAGCTTTTCGGTCATGTGCAATATTATAGGACTAATGGTAGTGCTTGTCAATAAACCTTTACAGCTCAAGCTTTTTACGCGGAGATTATAGCGAGATAGCTTTAGAAGTTCAAAAACAAATTTTCCAGAGCAAAGCGCGGAGCAACGTTGGCGGTTTTAATAATAGTATAAGTCTTTTGCAAAGCTTTTAGCATTCGTAAAAGTTCACCGTATGAAAACTGCGAGTTTTTATTCTCCATGGCGCTATGCAGACTAATTATCAGCCCTTCCAGAAACTGTAAAGCCTCTTCTCTATCTTTGCCGTAATCCTGGGCAATTTTTAAAGCTTTCGAAGCGTCTCCATCTTTAAGTTCAAGAATAATGCTAAGGTTTTCCGTAACTTCCTCATCGCTTAATTTTTTCACCTGCTCAAGATTAATTAGTTTGCACCTAGATAACACCGTCGGCAAAACAAAATCCAAAGACGTGGCTAAAATCATTATAATAGTATCGGCCGGTGGCTCTTCGAGTACTTTTAGAAAAGCGTTTTGTGAATCTGGCGTCATCCCGAAAAATGCTTCCAAAATTACCGCTTTCGCCTCGCTTTCAAGTGGTTTTAGAAACAATTTCTCCTGTAACTTACGGATATCCCCTATTCCGACAATTTTTTCGGTGGCAATGACTTCGATATCGAAGCGGAAAATTTGATTGTCTGCACAAATTTTCTGCGCGGTTAATCTTATTCGCTCTTTATCTTTACTGGTAATTAAAATGCTTTGCATAGGCGGATACGGAAATTTACGCAGTAAATTTCCTTGACATTATAACGTATTTTCTCTTACTATAATAGTAATGCCCAATGATACTCAAAATTCATCGTCACAGGTTATAGATTCGAATCAAAGTCTGGCGGATGCTTTACTGGCGCAAAATCTCATTACTCAGGAGCAATACGACGATATTAAAGTCAAAAGCGCCAGTAAAGGTGTTTCCGAAGAAACGGTCGTTGGGTCTTTGAATATTGTGCCGCCGGAAAAGTTAGCCGAGGTTAAAGCCAAGCTTTTAAACATCCCTTTTATTAAGCTTGAAGGGGCTTCTCTTTCTCCCCAGGCAATCGGTTTTGTCCCCAGAGCGGTAGCCGAGAGATTTTCCTTAATGCCGTTTGCCTATGACGCGAAAACTAAAGAGCTTTCGGTGGCAATGAGTAACCCGGTCGATTTGGAGGCGGTTACTTTTGTCCGCGAAAAAACCGGCTTAGTTATTAAAACTTTTGCCGCCTCTCCAAAAGATGTCGAAACGGCGATTAACCAGCAGTACAGGCAAGAATTAGTCGGCGATGTTGGTGAAGCCTTAAAAGAAACCGAAGATGAAGTAAAAATAAAAACCGTTGATACTAGTCAAATTGCCGAAATTATCAAAGAGGCGCCAATTGCCAAAATTGTTTCGACCATTTTGGAATATGCAGTTACCTCACGCGCTTCCGATGTGCACATTGAACCGCAGGAAGATCGGGTTAGGGTAAGGTATAGGATTGACGGAATTTTATACGACCGCTTAAGTTTACCCAAAAGCGTGCAGGAAGCCGTAATCTCTAGAATTAAGATCTTGTCGGAAATGAAAATTGACGAACACCGTACTCCTCAGGACGGCCGGTTTAATTTTAAAGTCGCGGATAAGGAAGTTGACCTTCGTATTTCAATTTTGCCAACTTCCTTTGGCGAAAAAATCGTCATGAGGCTACTACGCAAATCGGGCGGAATTCCGACGCTGCAGGATTTGGGACTTAACGGAACTTCGTTGAAAAATCTGGAGACCGCTATGCTTCGACCGCACGGAATTATTATTGTTGTCGGACCAACCGGTAGTGGTAAAACAACCACTCTCTACTCGGTTTTGGAAAAGTTAAATACGACACGGGTTAATATTATGACGCTGGAAGACCCGATTGAGTACCAAATGGCGGGGATAAACCAGGTGCAGATAAACCCGGCGGTAGGGCTTACTTTTGCCGACGGGTTAAGGGCGTTTCTAAGACAAGACCCCAATATTATCTTGGTCGGAGAAATCCGCGATAACGAAACGACCGAATTAGCGATTCAGGCTGCCCTGACGGGCCATTTGGTTTTCTCAACACTGCATACTTCCAATGCCGCCGGCGCACTCCCCAGGCTTTTGGATTTGGGGGCGGAATCATTTTTGCTCGCTTCCACTATGAATGCCGTTGTGGGGCAAAGAATTGTCCGAAAGATTTGTAACAGTTGCGAGATAGAATACGTTCCCCCTGTTCAAATAGTTGAGGAAATGAAAAAAGTTTTGGATAAATACTATCCTGTAGGTAAAGAAATAAAATTTTATAAAGGTAAGGGTTGCGACCAATGCGGGGGTTCAGGCTATCTTGGCAGAATCGGTATTTTTGAAACGTTGCCCATATCGGAGAAAATGGCCAGTTTGGTTTTGCAAAGGGCGGATAGCGGAACAATCGAAAAACAAGCGATTCTTGAAGGCATGATTACCATGAAACAAGACGGTTACCTAAAGGTCTTACAAGGCATTACAACAGTGGAAGAAGTTTTAAGGGTGGCGCAAGAATAATAGAATATGCAGATAAACGAACTTTTAGAGGTCACAATTAAAAATAACGCCTCGGATTTGCACCTGATGCCAGGAACTTTTCCTGCCCTAAGGGTAGATGGAGCACTACGCTATCTGTCTAATTACCCCACGCTTTCACCGCAGGAAGTGGAGACTATGGTTTTCTCAATCTTAAAACCCGAACAAAAAGAGCTACTGATAAATAATAAAGAAATTGATTTCTCCTTCGGTTTTGGCGGAGGGGCTTACGGAGATCTGGGAAGGTTTAGGACAAACCTTTATTACCAACGCGGGGTGTTAAGTGCGGCTTTCCGTTTTCTGCAGCCGAGAATTCGAACCATCGAAGAATTACATTTGCCAAAAATTTGCCATAGCTTTGCTGAGCTAAAACAGGGCTTTATTTTAGTCACCGGACCGACCGGACACGGAAAATCAACTACCATAGCAGCTATTATCAATGAAATAAATTTAAATAAAGCGGTGCATATCCTGGCAATCGAAGACCCGATTGAATACGTTTATCCACCCGGGAAAAGTATTATTTCGCAGAGAGAGATGGATTTGGATACTCATTCATGGCCGTTGGCCTTAAGAAGCGCTTTAAGAGAAGATCCCGATGTAGTGTTAGTTGGCGAAATGCGGGATCCCGAAACGATTGCGGCCGCAATGACTATTGCCGAAACCGGCCATTTGGTTTTTTCGACTTTGCATACCAACTCCGCTTCGCAAACTATTGATAGAGTAATCGATTCTTTCCCGGCCAGCCAACAGACGCAAGTCAGAACCCAGCTGGCATCAACGCTGAAAGGAGTAATCTCACAAAGATTAATGCCGCAATTAAACGGTGGTCGAATTCCCGGTGTGGAGGTTCTAATCGGAACTGCGGCAGTGGCCAGTAATGTTAGGGATGGAAAAACGCATTTGATCGATTCAATCATCCAAACTTCCCAGGATGCCGGCATGATTCCGCTTGAGTCATCGCTCGCGTCGTTGGTCTTATCCGGAGCAATCAGCCTCGAAACCGCCAAAAGCTACGCGTTAAGACCAGAGGAGCTTTTGCGCATGGTCGGATAATATGAGGTTAAGATATAAAGCAATTACCAAAGAGGGGAAAATAACACAGGGATTATTAGATGCTAAGAGCATTGCGGAAACGGCTGGTTACCTTCGGGAAAGAGGCTTAACTCCCATAAATATAGTTAGAATTGATAATCAATTCTGGAATGATTTACCCTTTTTCAACAATGTTAGCGGTACGGATTTAATAGTTTTTACCAGACAACTCTCCTCAATGCTTACTTCCGGTTTAACTTTGATGCGGGCGCTGGAAATTCTTAAGGAGCAGATAAAAAATCAGACGCTGATTGAAATAATTACCTCTGTTATTGCCGATGTTCAGGAGGGAAAGACTTTTGCCCAAGCGATTGAGAGATATCCCAAAGTTTTTAGCCATATTTACGTTTCAATTATTAAAGCCGGTGAGAGATCCGGACTCTTAGATAGAGTCTTGTTAAGACTGGCGGACAATTTGGAGAAACAATCTAAGCTGAAGGGTACGATAAAATCGGCGTTAATGTACCCAGTGATAATTGTTACTTTGATGGTTGGGGTAGTGATAATTATGATGGTTTTTGTTATGCCGCAGTTGACTATTCTTTATAAGAATTTAAATGTGGCACTTCCTCTGCCGACGCAAATAGTAGTTGGTTTATCGGATTTGGTGGTGGCGACTTGGCCGATTATCCTGGGTGGAATATTTGTTCTCGGGCTTTTCTACCGCAGGTGGTCAAAAACGCCGGACGGAAGGTTAATTATCGATTCAATAATGTTGAAGTTGCCGCTTTTTGGCAAGCTGATTGAAGAAAGT
>JBEKQB010000032.1:0-6677 GCA_049520155.1 Candidatus Levyibacteriota bacterium | reverse complement strand
GGCGTAAAGGTAGTTGAAGATAATTCCGATAAAGCCTTCGAGGACTATTTGAAATTAACTAGAGAAACTACTCAGAGACAAAATTTTTACGCCCACAGTGAGCGTTATCACCGTCTAATGTGGGGCACATTGAGATCCAAAAATAACGAGAAAGAACCGAAAAATGATGTTCTTACCGCCCATCTTTTTGAAGCAACTTATGAGAATGAGGTTTTGGTTGCCTGGATTGTCTTTGTTTTAGGAGATACACTTTATTATCCTTATGGAGCATCCAGCAATAATCACCGCGAAACTATGGCTTCAAATCTAATGATGTGGGAAGTCATCAAATTTGGTAAGCGCTTAGGCTTAAAAAAATTTGATATGTGGGGTTCTATGAGTCAGAACCCTGATGTAAAAGATCCTTGGTACGGATTTCATCGATTTAAACAAGGCTACGGCGGAAAACTGGTGGAATTTTTAGGCAGCTATGACTTGGTCCTAGATAAAAAACTTTATATTCTATATAAAATTGCCAATAAATTAAGATGGATAATCTTACGGTTTAAATAACGTACAACCTTATCCGATTTTTCTTATCATATTCTTTAAGCGGCAACTCCATTTCATAGACAAAACTGACAATTTTAGTGCTTTTTTTTAATTCTTTTCTAAATTTGGGTAACAGTTTTTCTAGCGCTTTGGGGACCAAATAAACAAAGACAACATCGGCATTTTTGATATTTTCCTGGAAAAAATTCTTCCGCATTACTGTTATTCTTTTTGATAATCCATTTTTTCTAATCCGTATTTTTGATATCCAATACCGTAAGGGGTCGATTTCAATGCCGACGCCATTTGCTCCGAATTCCTTGGCTGCCGTAATCAAAGCTGTTCCGTCACCAGAACCTAAATCATAAATTAAATCTCCTTTTTTAACTTTTGCTAATTTGCAAATTGCCCGGGCGGTTTGATGTGAAGTTCTCCACCAAGGAGCCCAGGGGCTGTCGGGCGGCCAAACCATGGACAGCAGCAAAAGTAGAACCAAAATGACGAATAAAATAATAAGGTCTAATAACACTATTGTTTATAAATTATTTTCCCGATAATTTTTTCTCTTGGTATCAATCCAAATTTCCGACTATCTAAACTGTCCTGTTGATTGTCTCCTGCCAGAAAATAATTTCCGTCCTGGATTTTGGTGATTCTTTTAACTAAAATTCCTCCCGCTTCTCTAAAAGCCACTATATCACCAATCTTCGGTCTTTTAAACCAATAAAAAATATTTGTAGCTAGAACTGTTTCGTCGTTTTTAATTTCCGGCTCCATACTGTGGCCGATTACTTTAAATTTTGCAAGAAGCGTCATTTATGCAGCACAATTTCGCCACCGGTGGGATAAACGGATTTTACCCTAAACGGCTGGACATTTTTGGTCTTAAAAAAGATTTCGGCAATATCCTGAGTACCGACGAGGACTTCTTGTGCGACATCCATATTTATTTCCTGCCTTGCCTTAGAAGCAGCTTTTAAGGTTTTGTTGAACAATTCATTTAAGTTTGCATAAGTCTTGAAATGCTCATCTTTGAAGTAATCATTTCTTAAAGTTTCCAATTCTTCTTCCAAAAGCTCAACGTGTTCTTCTTTAACCTGCGTCATCCTGGTAATGTCATGCGCCATCTTTTTTGGGTCGCCACTTTTAATATCTGTTAACAGCTGCGTCATCCGAAGGATAGTGTGTGCGGCGCGCTGCGCAACATAAGGGTCATAAATGCCGCAGGGGATATCGCAATGCGCTAATGCTTCTTCTTCCGGTAATAATTTTATAAAGCTTTTAATGATATTCATGGCTTAAGCCTCTCGGTCCAATTAACTAAAGCTTGCAAGAGCTCTTTTATTTTTTCTTTCGTATGCTCATCGATTAAATTTCCCTGCTCATCAAATTTTTCACCAACATTTCCGAGAATAAACTCCGGCTTATTTAAAGGGTACATGTTGATAAAAAGCAACGTTTGTCTCAAATGAAGTTGCGCTTTTATACCTCCCAACATTCCTATTGATTCACTCATAATTGCCGCCGGTTTTTCTTCCCAAGAGTTATCGCCGTAAGGCCTTGATCCCCAATCAATGGCATTTTTTAAGCTTCCGGGAATTGAAAAATTATATTCGGCGGTTGAAAATAAAACTGCATCCGCTGCCTTGATTTTATTTTTAAAATCCTGCACCACTTTTGGCATCTCTATATCCGGATTATATAAAGGGAAACTGCTAATATCTGTAAGCTCGATTACAACACTTTTTGGGGCTAATTTTTGCGCTTCTAAAAGTAAAGCTCTGCTGTATGAACCTTTTCTTAACGTTCCACCAATACCAATTATTTTCACCCTTCTATTATACACAAAATAAACTGAGAATTTGCTAAAAATCTAACCCTGGAAATTCTGGAGAAAATTAAGAAGCAGGCTTAGTTATTGCAGGCTTAGCTTTTATATCTTCCCAAAAGACGCTAATGCGTGCCGCATCCCGACTTCCATTATAGAATAACAGTGCGTCTTTAATTTCTCCTCTCGCTGGAGGTTTATCGATAATATACGCGTCTGTTCGTGCGTCGTGAGGCATTCTGCCTTTCGGTTTCGGTTCAAGCGCAATAACTGTTATGCCCTCTATCCAAGTAATCCTGTGCGGCTCTGGATCCATTTTCGCTGTCCAAATACTAATCCTGCGAGGTCCTAATGTATAATCCCAACCCTTAGCAACATCTACTACTCCTTGTTCAATTCTGATTGCAAAATCTTCTGGCTCTCTCTCAAGCGGTAGCGCTCTTGGAGCATCGGGAGCTTTATACCAAACCGACTTATCAGCGCCTCTTTGTCGACGTCTTCTTCCAATCGCTCTTTTTCTCTCTATCTCCGCGCTATGATCCCTGCCGGGAATTCCGGCATCGGGATGGGTTTCGTTTGAATAAAGTGGCCACTCACCTTCAAGCTGTTTATCTTTTGCCATACCGAGATTATAGCATAGCGGGTTGAAGAAGGTCTTTGTTTACTGCATAATTAGCTTATGCTAGATATTTTGTGCGTTGGAGACTGTAAAATTGATATCTTCTTAAAAATTCCGGATGACAATCCTCACTTTGGATTGGACAAAGAAAAGAATAAATTGTTTCTAAGTTACGGCGAAAAAATTTATATCGATAGATATGTTTTGGGGATTGGCGGGAATGCCACTAATACTGCAGTTGGGATTGCCAGATTAGGGTTGAGCGTTGGACTGTGCGCCGAAATCGGCAAGGATGAATTTTCGCAAAAGATTTTAGATAAATTGAAACAGGAACAGGTCAATACGGATTGCCTGTCGCAAACCGATAAAGAAACTTCCATTTCGATTGGCTTAAGTTATAAGGGCGACCGCACACTTTTTACTGAACACATCCAAAGAGAACATCATTTTGACTTTACTAATTTACAAACAAAATTTATTTATTTAACCAGCCTTGGCAACATTTGGGAGACAACTTACCAGAAAGTTTTGGAATTTAAAAAGACGAGCAATGCCAAACTGGCTTTTAATCCGGGGACTATTCAACTTGAAAAAAAGGGCCAGGTGTTTATGGATATTTTGGAACAAACGGATTATCTGTTTGTGAATAGCCAGGAAGCGGAGGAAATTCTTTATGGTAAGGAACTGGCGCTAGCAGCGGAAAAGGAAAGTCGAATCAAAAAACTGCTCTATGGACTGCAGGGCTTGGGAGCAAAAAATGTCGTTATTACCGACGGTGATAACGGCTCGTTTGCTGAAGATGAAAATAACCAGTTTTACGGCTTAGGAGTTGAGAAAGTAAATGTGGTTGAAAAAACCGGTGCCGGCGATGCCTATACGGCCGGCTTTTTGGCAGCCGTATTGAGTGGAAAACCGATTGGAGAAGCAATGCGTTGGGGAACACTTAACTCGGCCAGTGTTGTTCAAAAGATTGGCGCCGAAGAGGGGCTATTAAAGAAAGTGGAATTAGAAGAAGAATTAAACTCGTCCAAAGTTAATTAGTTATTTTATACTAAGAAGCTCTACTTCAAAAATTAAAGTCGAGTTTGCCGGAATACCCCCTGTTGCCTGGCTGCCGTATCCCAAACTTGGAGGAATAACTAATTTCCTTTTCCCGCCGACTTTCATTCCGACAATCCCCTCGTCCCAACCCTTAATTACTTGTCCAACACCGATTTGTGTTGTAAAAGGTTGATTCCGGTCGTACGAACTGTCAAATTTAGTGCCGCTTTCAAGCGTCCCAATGTAATTTACCGTAACGGTGTCCCCGCTTTTTGCTGTCTGCCCGGCTCCGACGGTTAAATCTTGTATTTGTAATCCGTCGGCCGTGGTAATCATATTACCCATACCTGCTCCAGCAGTCGCCGGCTGTCCACTAATCATAGCATTTGTTGGAGCCGCTGTTACAGGTGTTGGTGACGGATAAACAGTTGGCGTTAAGTTTATTTGTGGATTCCCTGCTTTTTGGTTGGAAAGATAAAATATCCCCCCAAGCCCTAAGATTACTACGGCAATTACTATTAAAAGCGGCGTTAAGTTTTCCGACATGGAAGATATGATACTAAAAAATCAAGGAAAAGTTAAGAGCTAAAATCAAAACCTAAAATTGCCAATATTTGCTTGACTGTTTCTTTGTTCTCCTGATTTCCCAAAAAACTAAGAACAAGATCCAAAACTTTTGGCGTATTTAAATCGTCATCCATAATTTCCGCGAAGTTTTTCATCTTTTGATTGTCAAGTTTTGTATGATTGTCTGCGGCTAAAAATTTTTGGATTGATAAAACTCTCTCGGCTGCTTCTTCTATCTCCGCATATTCGAATTCCCACGGTCTTCGGTAATGATGTGCTAAAAGCAGCCAACGGATAGTATTGGCCGAATATCTCTTGGCTAGTTCCGAAACCATGACTAAATTTCCCAAAGACTTTGCCATTTTTTCGCCTTCGTACATCACCATCCCGATATGCAGCCAATATCCGACAAACGGTTTTTTGCCAGTAAAACTCTCCGATTGTGCAATCTCGCTTTCGTGATGCGGATAAATTAAATCTCTTCCCCCACCGTGGATATCGATTTGTTCACCCAAATAAGTATTAATCATCGCCGAACACTCAATATGCCAACCCGGTCTTCCCTTTCCCCACGGACTTTCCCAAGAGGGCTCACCCAGTTTGGCTTTTTGCCAAAGAATAAAATCTAAAGGGTCTTTTTTATTGGCGTCGTTTGGGTCGGCTCCTCTTTCTTTGGAAAGCAGTAACATTTGCTTTTTCGTATATTTTGAGAGTTGACCGTAAGTTTTGAATTTCTTGACCGCAAAATAAACATTGCCAGACTTTTCGTAGGCAAAGCCCTTTTTGACCAAATCGCTGACAATTTCAATTATCTTTTTAATTGAATCCGTGGCTTTAACATAATGCGTTGGCACCAAAATATTTAAGGATTCCAGGTCGTTTAAAAATTTATCTGTCCAAAATTGGCCAAGTTTTTGCCAATCCTGGTGTTCTTCTTTGGCTTTTCTTAAAATGTCATCGTCGATATCGGTAACGTTTTGGGTGTAGTTAATATCAAAGCCTTGATAGCTAAGATATCTGGCTAAAACATCAAAGATAACGTTTGTAAAAGCATGTCCGAGATGGGCCGGACCCTCTGGAGTTATTCCGCAAACATAGAGACTGACCGTATCTTTTTTAAGCGGTTTGAATTCTTCAACTGTTTGGGTTAGTGAACTATAAAGTTTCATGTATGCTATTTTACATCAAATGCTCCAAAAAATGGTGTATAATCTTAATCTATGAAATTTTTATTCGTTTTTGCCCATCCCGATGATGAAACTTTCTCAAGCGGCGGGACAATTGCGAAATTGGTAAAAGCCAACCAAAAAGTTGTTTTGGCAACCGCTACCAAAGGGGAAGCCGGCGAACCGGGCAATCCACCGATTACCACCCGGGATAAAGTCGGTGAAGTTAGAGAGCAGGAATTGAGAAGGGCCGCAAAAATTCTCGGTATTTCAACTATTCATTTTTTAGGATTTATTGACGGTAAAGTAAGGTATGTTAGGAACAAAAAACTGGAAGGGAAAATTTTATCAATTTTTAAAAAGGAAAAACCCGACGTAGTGATCACTTTTGATAAGGGTGGCGGCTCAAATCACCCTGACCATAAAGCTGTTTCAAGGGCAACCACCAAAGTTTTTGAAGAATACAAAAATCTGGCCAAAAAACATGTTAGACTTTACCATACTGCAATGCCGAAAAGTTATATTAAATTATTTCAAAAGCAAGGCTTAGAATATAATGCTTTTGGGAAAGTAAAAGGAGTGAGGGATGAGGGAATTACCACCGTTATTGACATCGAGGAAACAATTGACAAAAAAATTAAAGCGCTTAAGGAGCACAAAACTCAACATCAGGACTGGGAAAGGTTCCTAAAAAGGATGGACAAAAACAGATTTCATCATGAATTTTTTAAACTGGTCGACGAAAATAACTTCGTTTAAGTTCTTCTAAAATAGTTTTCCACCTAAGGGAACCGGTTTGGTCGGAGTGATTAAGACCGCGTTGCCGGCTGCATCGGCAAAACCAAGTGTTAAAACTTCTGAGACCGCTGGGCCGATTTGGCGGGGAGGAAAATTAACAACGCAGGCCACTAATTTTCCGCGTAAT
>JBEKQB010000031.1:0-6701 GCA_049520155.1 Candidatus Levyibacteriota bacterium | reverse complement strand
TAGTGAATTACTTTCCCTACCAAATCTTTATCCGCCATAAGTTTCACCTCCTTATGCCCTTAGGATTTTGGATTAAGGGTACAGCTGTATGATACCAAAATACACCTCAGGCTTCAATAAAGAGCAAAAATCGTGTAGAATAAATCTTTGTGAGAAAAATTCTTATCTTTCTAATTCTGGCGACTTTTTTGGTTGTCACCGGTTTTTTTGCCAACAATCTCTACTCACGGATCTCCAATAACAAATCCTTTCTAGTTTCCCCTATTCCGGACTTTTTGACTATTCTTGCCAATAAAGAAGTCTCCACGCTTAATCTATGGCTGCCCTCACTTAAAAATAAAATTTCGGCTAATTTAAAAACACCCGAGATTAGCGCCAAATCAGCTTTAATTTTTGACATGATGACCAAAGAAGTACTTTACTCAAAAAATCCCACTGAAAGATTACCGATGGCGTCCCTGACCAAAATTATGACGGCAATCGTGGCTTCGGAAAATAAAAAGAAAGACGATGTTTATACTGTAAGTCAAGATGATTTAGTCGGAGAAGACTCAATGGGGTTGGATGTTGGCGAAAAACTGTCCATGGAGGAGCTATTATACGGAATGATGCTGCATAGCGGTAATGATGCGGCCGAAGTGCTGGCCAATAACTTTCCGGGCGGAAGAACGGCATTTGTTAAGGCGATGAATAATAAGGTGAAAGCCCTGGGGTTGATGGATACGAATTTTACCAACCCGACTGGACTTGAAGGTGACGGAAAACAATTCACCACTGCTTACGATTTAATCGTCATGAGCGAATATGCCCTCTCAAATTTTCCGTTGTTTGCACAAGTCGTGTCAACTTTTGATTACAATATCCCCAAACCGCCACTCACAAAGCTTTTTATCTGGAGAACGAAACTAATTTATTAACCAGCTATCCGGGAGTTGAAGGTATAAAAGACGGTTATACGCCGGAGGCGGGTTTATGTTTAGTAACTTATCTTGATTACGGCGGACACCAAATTATTGCGGTAATTTTAGACAGTGATGACAGGCGCGGCGAAATGATTGAACTGTTGGATTATTCTTTAAAATCCCTCGGTATCACTCCGCCTATTCATGGGTAGCTGTCGGGGAAAGAGGACTCGAACCTCCGACCTCACGGTCCCAAACCGCGCGCTCTACCAACTGAGCTATTCCCCGGTGCCGCGAGAGAGAGTCGAACTCTCACGCCCGATTAAAGGCAAAGGCTCTTAAGGCCCTCGTGTCTACCATTCCACCACCGCGGCGCGTATAGACTCGACCACGACAAAGCGTAGACAGCGGTCGAGACTAACGTATTTACAATTTTACTCTACAATGAGGTTAAATTCAATAACAATAGAGGTTAATTTTGAGCGGGCGATGGGACTCGAACCCACGACATTCTGCTTGGAAAGCAGATGTTCTACCGCTGAACTACACCCGCATATTAGTCATTATACTAAACTTAAACTATTAGCTCAAGATTATCTAGTGGATCCAACCGAGGAAAATATTCGCTGTTTCCCAGAAGCCGTAAATGCCTAGGCCGATAAACGCTAATCCCCCAACTACCAAAACCATCGGATGTTTGACTACCGCAACGGTTTTGTTGGGAAAAGCGAATAAACCGATGGTTAAAAGCATATGTCCCAAAAGAATGCCGATTGAAAACCCGAAAACATTGATTAAAGTAAACAGAGGAATGTAGCCGGCAAAATCATCCAGCCCCAAGACAAAAGGAATTGCCAGTGAGAAGATCACCAAATTTATAAAAGATAATTTTTTAGTTTTGGTTAAATTCAAATTAGGAACAAAAAACTTAAGGATTGGTCGAAAGAGTTTGTTCACTATGTTCAGTTGGTCCTGTAATAGAGAAACGGGCATTTTTAATTTGATAAAACTTTCCCGCTGCTTTAGAAATTCTTCAAAACTTTCCTGAGCCATTCGCAAAAGTACAACCGAAGCGATAAAAATCATAATGATCATTAGCGGTGGAATTGACTTAAAGACGGTCCAGATAATTAGGATTAAAAATGTGCCAAAACCGTTTCCGACCGCAGTTCCAAGTTCAATGGCGATTCTTTTCTTCCAACCCGGATTGGTATGCATTAAGTTGCCGGTAAAAATGGCAAAATCAATAGCGGTTTTTAAATAAATAATAATTCCAAATAAAACTTCGCGTCTACGAAAATCCAAAATTATCGGCTGCCCAACATTAACGGAAGAAAGCATTAGTAAGAGTCCATAGAGTAAAGTAGCCAGTCCGAGGAAAGTTAAAAAAGTTAAAAAGATAGGGAGAGCTTGTTCGATCAGTATTTTTTTGAACTTTTTATTCATTTGGATAAATTCACCAAAGATTATACAACAAAACATAAATTTTTGTTTTGGGCTATTTTTTGCTAAAATACGAATAGGGCCCGGTAGCTCAACGGATAGAGCGAGTGCGTTCTAAGCACCAGGTTGGGGGTTCGATTCCCTCCCGGGTCACAGTGCCAATTGTTAAACATGAAAATAGCTATCTTAGGCGGAAGATTTGACCCGCCCCACATCGGACATTTTCTGGTTGCCAAACAAGTACTCGAGATAAGGAAAGACATCGACAAGATATTGTTTGTTCCAGCTTTCCAACATCAGTGGAAACCGATTATCGCTGGCCCTCAAGATAGAATTGGAATGCTGCAGTCTTTTTTGGAGCCGTGTATGGAGATTTCGGACATTGAAATAAAACGGGGCGGAATAAGCTATAGTATTGATACAATACAAGCAGTCAAGAAAGAAACTGGCGCCGAAATCTTTTGGATTGTCGGTTCCGATATCTTATCGGAATTTCACCGCTGGAAAAAAGTCGACGATTTGTTAAGAATGGCAACCTTTTTAGTTTTCCCAAGAGATCCACATGCATTGCCCACAGAAATTCCGGCGGGGTTTGAGGTAATTAGTTCTCCAAACCTTTTAACCACTAATTTTTCATCAACTGTTATCCGTGAGAGAATTAAAAACGGTGAGTCAATTAAATATCTTGTGCCGGGGAAAGTCGGAAAATATATAAAAGAACATAAATTATATGCAGAATAGTTTAGCCAAAATAAATCCGGAATTTGAGAATAAAAAAATTGTTCAGTTCATTAAAAATACCCTTGTCAAACAAAAAATCGAAAAAACCGTGATTGGAATTTCGGGTGGCATTGATTCGGCCACCTCTTTATATTTACTAAACAATTCTGTCCCACTTAAAAATATTATTGTCGTAACGCTTCCCTATTTTGATAATCAATTAGAGGATATTGATGAGCTTATTAATTCAATTAATTTACCAAAAGAAAATTTGCAGATTATTCAAATAAAACCAATCGTTGATGAAATTGTCAAAGCGTTGGACATCAGATACTCAGATATCGTCAGAACGGGCAATGTGATGGCCAGGGTGAGGATGATAGCACTTTATGATTTGGCGAAAAAAAACAATGCGCTTGTTTGCGGAACGGAAAATCGTTCGGAACATTTATTGGGGTACTTTACCAGATTTGGTGATGAGGCTTCGGATATAGAGCCGATACGACATTTATATAAAACTCAGGTTTATGAACTGGCGAAATATTTAGGTGTTCCGCAGAAAATCGTTGATAAAAAACCGTCGGCCAATTTGTGGGGTGAGCAAACGGATGAAGGTGAATTTGGTTTTACGTATCAAGAGGCAGATGCTGTTCTTTATTTATACTTTGATAAAAAATTTTCTGTTGAAGAAATTGAGAAACAAGGTTTCGAAAATAGCAAGAGGATTATTGAGTTCGCCAAGAAAAATTCCTACAAACATCACGTTCCCTACATTATTTAATTTCACCAGCTTCAAAAAAATGATATAATTCAAGTACGGTGGATGTAGCTCAACAGTAGAGCACCTGGTTGTGGTCCAGGGGGTAGCGGGGGCAGCACCCGTCTTCCACCCATGATTTCTTAGCCTCAACTTGACTTTAGTGTTAATTATGAGATGATTTATTTGTGGATTCTAATACTCCTTCTCAACCGGCACAACCAATAACGCCTGAAACTCAAACTTCTGTAACGCAACCTATCCCTCAATCTCTCAACATTCTTTCAAATAAAATAAAGTACATTCTATTGGGTTTATTATTCTTACTAATTTTAGCTGCTGTTGGTGGGGGAACATATTATTTAGCCGTTGTAAAACAACCTACTTTGCAGAAAAATAAAGTAAGGCTTGTCGTTTTGCAGAAAAGTAAAAGCGATATTAATCTGCATACAGTGATAGATGCAGAAGATAAAAGACTGCCTGAATTATACGGATATATTATTAAGAATTATCGAAAAGTGCTTGAAACTCCCAACTACATTGTTCTAAAAATGTAATTAAACGAGATTACTTTTCGTAGAACTTGTGGCCGGCCAGCCTTTTTGGCAGGAATGGTAAATCTGCTTTTGGACCGACGTATTTTTCCGACCACGTATAATCTTTGGCGTAACCGATTTTTTTCATCAGTTTTGTCGGTGCGTTGCGAAGATGCAGTGGTACCGGTTCATTCGGAAATTCGTAAACCGCTTCTTTAGCCTTGCCCATGGCGTTAGGAACGGTCCGCGATTTTGGAGCACTGGCTAAATAAATGACAACGTAGGCTAAAATTAATTGTGCTTCCGGCATGCCGATTTTATTGACCGCTTCAAATGCTTCGTCGGCCTGAATCAAGGCTCCCCTGTCGGCCATGCCGATATCTTCACAGGCGAAAATGATCATTCTCCTAGCGATAAATTTCGGGTCTTCGCCGTTTTCCAGCATCCGCATTAAATAATACAAAGCGGCGTCAACATCGCTACCCCGTAGCGATTTAATAAAAGCGGAAATAATATTGTAGTGCTCGTCGGCTTTTTTATCGTAGAGTCCGGCCGATTTAGTCTGAAAAACTTCTTTGACAATTTCGGGAGTAATCGTGGTGGCTTTATAAGAATTGGCGGCGATTTCCAAAGCATTGAGCATAATGCGGGCGTCACCGCCGGAAAGTCTGATTAACAATTCTTTAGCGTCTTTGTCGACTTTCTTTTTTAATTCCCCCAAACCATTAGTTTTGTTTTTTAGCGCCCGGTCTAAAATAATTTCCAGCTGTTCAAAGGTCAAAGCTTTTAGAATCAAAATTTTCGAACGGGACAAAAGTGCCGAGATAACTTCAAACGATGGATTCTCCGTTGTCGCGCCGATTAAGTTCAACGTTCCGTTTTCCACATACGGCAAAAGCGCGTCCTGCTGGGCTTTGTTCCAGCGGTGGATTTCATCGATAAACAAAATTGTCCTGATATTATTTTTGAGATTTTCTTTGGCCTGGTCAATTATTTTATGTAGGTCGGCCTTGCCCGCTTCGACCGCCGACATGGCGTGGAAGTCGGCATTAATTTCATTGGCGATGATATTGGCCAGCGTTGTTTTGCCGCTGCCCGGCGGTCCCCAGAAAATTAAAGAGAAAGGAGTTTGGGCTTTGATAACTCTTCGTAAAATTGCCTGTTTACCGGCCAAAGGTTCCTGCCCGACAAATTCCGTAAAGTTTTTCGGTCTTAGTCTTAATGCGAGGTTCATGGTGCTATTTTAGCACTTTTGTTAACTAAAGTTCGTAATTTGCGTAAGGAACAAAAGTGGCTCTGCCTCTTCTAAAAATCGTTCCTAAAGTTCCTAATATTTCTGCCTTTGCATATTCAGTAACTGCATCTTTCGGCGTTGGAATCGGAAATAGTTGAAGCGTTGTCTCCTGGGGAATGCTGTCAGGATATTTTCCCAATATATGCAGAATCCTCATCAGATGTGCGGGATGTGAAACCATTACGATTCTTTTTGGTGGATGAGTTTCGTTAAAAGGAGGAAAATGTAAGCCTTCAACTTGATCATCGGTGTTTACAATTGGTTTTTCTTCACCTTCACGATTAATATATTCTTTGTAAGTTATAATCTTGCTAGCGGGAATTAGAAATTGCGCTCTCTCTCTTTGCCTAGCTAATCCAAGCACATATTCTATATGCCTTTGTTGCCAATCAACAGAAGCATACATTAAGTATGGTCCAAATTTTTCAAAATCCTCTGACGTTAAATCTTTTGGGGGTTTTACTGTTTTTGTTTGCTCTTCAATTCTTTTTGCCGTTACCATTGCGGCGAGAGTATAAGACACTCTAATCCTTGCTCTATCCATTTTTCTAGACCATTTCCATCCATGGTAACTTTTATCATCGAGATCGGTTTTCCCGGGTTCAAGCATTTGGTAGCTGTATGGACCAGGTCCCGAGTCAATGTAAATCACGTCTGTATCAGTATGAACTTCTGGGCGCGTCTGATGTGTTGTTTCCTCAAGCCTTTCTATTAGGTGGATACCATTTGCAATAAGGACTTTAACGTCCTGTAAATTTGCATTTATCGCCGTGGGCCTTTCCGCGAATGCAGTAGCTAGGATATCTTGGTAGAGATTATCCATTTGTTCTTTGGTAAGTAATCTTGGAATTTCAGGCCCTACTACTTCTGTCATAGGCGTATTTTACAACTAGTTAGCTCTTTTTTGTCTAACTCTCTCCAAATGGGTTAAGTATTTTTTGCGAAGGCGCAAACTTTTTGGAGTGACTTCCAAAAGTTCATCATCTTCCAAAAAGTCGATGCATTCTTCAAGACTCATAACCACCGCCGGAATTAGAGCGCCCAGTGAG
>JBEKQB010000030.1:0-6899 GCA_049520155.1 Candidatus Levyibacteriota bacterium | reverse complement strand
TCGGGGTCACAGACGCCGGCATTAGGGGCAAAAGCAAGGGTTGCCAATTGAAGCGTCTGGTGAGGTGGGGGTTTTGGTGGATTTACTAAAGAATATCCGGTAGTCCCGGAAGGGGCTTGCTCTCCCAGGGGTAGCAGGGCACCGCTTAAGAGAAATCCAAAGGCGATTAGTACTACCAACAGTAAAGTAATGTAACCTTTTTCATCTTTGGGCATAATCTAAGAGTAAAACAAGCAGCTAGAAAAGTAAAGAGTAGGGCTTTGGTCACAGCTAACAGCTTACTTATTTTCGAGAGGAAAATTCTTGGTTAGCCAGTCGGCCGATTTCTCCACAAACGTCGGCTTCACATATTCTCGGTAAGGAAGATAAGGAAGCAGCGCATTTTTGACTTTTTCTTCGTCCATATTGCCAAGCGTAACAATTAACTCGCCCGGTAAAAAAGCGTGTGTTCCTAAATGCAGAGTTTTTACGCCGTCGCGGTCTTTAAAATAAAAATCGTAAAGCTCGCGCCAGATAAAAAAGCCGTCTTCAATCATGACGCCCTCGTTGCTAATGCGGTAGTGAAAATCTTTCGGTGGGACAGAGGCTAAGACAAAAGCAACAAAAACCAAGGAGAGAACCACTACCATCAAAAGATATTGGGAAAATAAAAATAAAATTATTTCGACTAAAAGCATGATTAAAAGAGCGGTTAAATAGAATTGCCTGGAGCGTTTTTTAAACGGCCGGCCAGGCGCAGTCCATTCCAACGCGGTGGGTTCATTTGGTGTTTTTTCTTTTTCTGCTTGAGGCATAATTCTACTGTAAAGGATTGCAGAATTTAAGTCAAGGCGAACAGCTAATCACAAATACCATATAGCAAATGGACAGACCATAAGCTATTAGTTATAATCTATACGCTAGCTTGGAGAGGTCGCATAGTGGACTAGTGCGGCGGTCTTGAAAACCGCTGTCCGATTCTTTCGGACCGCGAGTTCGAATCTCGCCCTCTCCGCCATTTACCGGCTGGCGCGTAGGGCGTTAATAATTACTGCGACATCAATTGCTTCTTGTAAAAATGCGCCGCCGATGGGGGGAATAAAGCCCAGTGAGGCAACGAGCATTCCTAAAATACTAATCCCGATTCCGACAAAAATACTCTGTTTGGCAATCTTAATTGTCCTTTTGGCAATATTTAATCCGTCAATCACCAGCGAAAAATTTCCGCCCAAGAAAACCATATCGGCAGCCTCGGAGGCAGCGGTTTGCTCTTCGTTACTAAATACCATGCCTACATCGGCTGCGGCCAGCGCTGGTGCATCATTTATGCCGTCACCGATCATTGCTGTCACAATCCCATTTTTCTTTAAATTAGCGATGCCCGCCTGCTTATCTTCTGGTTTGGCTTCAGCCTGAATAATAATATTCCCACCCAAGCTGACCACCACTTTTTCGGCGGCCTCTTTTTTGTCGCCGGTAAAGATAAATAACTGGAACCCTCGCTCTTTTAACTTTCGGACGATCTCTCTTGACTCCTGTTTGATTTCGTCTTCAAACACGAAGGTAGCTAAATGTTGGTTTTTTTCGAAAACACCAATCATCATCCCTTCCTTGCTTGCTAATTTGGAAAGTGTGTAAGTTTTCCCACTCAAAACGCCGGAAATGCCGGAGCCGACTTTTTCTTTAATCTTCTCGGCGTGTATAACTGGCGCTTTGTTTTCTCTGGCAAACGTCACCACCGCTTTGGCTAAGGGATGCAAAGAGTTCCTTTCAATACTTTCGGCAATAGCCCAAATTTCTTTGTCCGAATAATCCTTACTCAAATTCTTAAACACCGAAACCTTCGGCTTGCCTAAGGTAATTGTGCCGGTTTTATCAAAGATAATCGCCTGAGCGCGGGCCAGCACTTCTAAAGCTGCCAGTTTTTTGACAATAATATGTTTTTTGGAGGAAGCGTTCACGCCGCCCAAAAGCGCGATCGGGGTAGCGATAATTAAAGGACAGGGGGTAGCGATAGCCAAAACAGCTAAAGCGCGGATTAAATCAAAGCCGGAATAATAGTAAGCAAAGCCGGTAATCAGTAATGTCACGACCGTAAAAACTCCCGAATAACTGTCGGCCAAGCGCACAAACGGCGATTTTTCATCCTGAGCTTTTTTAACCATGGCGACAATTTTGTTGTAGGTGGAATCTCCGCTTTCCTTAGTGACTTTAACCACAATCGGCTGGTCAATATTGATGGTCCCGCTTCGAATCGGGTCGCCTTGGATTTTTTCAATTGTATAAGGCTCGCCGGTTAAAGATGATTCATCGGTTAAGCCGCCTTCTGACACTAAAACTCCATCCAATCCAATAACTTCGCCTTTTCTAACTAAAATCTGCTGGCCGATTTTAACTTGTTCAATTTTAATCTTGTCGCCGATTTTACCGTTTGTCCAAAGATAAACTTCGTTAGGAATCCTTTCGGCCAGTTTGGTTAAAGATTTCTTGGCCTGTGAGACACCGTAATCTTCAAGCGTCCGGCCGCTTGAGATCATTAACGCCAAAATTGCCGCCACCAAATATTCTTGCGTGGCTAGAGCAACTAAAATAGCCAAAATGGCAATATAATCGAGGGCAAAATTTTTCTTTAATAGTGAAGCCGCGGTTTCATAAAACAGGCGATAGCTACCAAGAAGTGTAGCAAAAATGGCCACGATGGCAGCGGCAAGATCTAATTGCAGAATTAATAAAAGGAGATAAAAAATTATCGCCAAAATGACGATGGCGGGGATACGGAAAGTATGAAGCAGAGAAACCTTCTGTTTCATTCGGCGGAGGAGGTGAGATTCGAACTCACGCGAGCTTATTCAGCTCAAGGGTTTAGCAAACCCTCGCAATGGACCATGCTATGCGACTCCTCCAGCGTCTTCAAAATTCTTACAAACTCTGAAGACAAACAAATTATATCATTTAAGGATTAGATTTGATATTCGTAGATTTTGCCGGGGACGTTTTCATAAGCACACATTTCCTCGTTTGAGAGGTGTTCAAAGTGCTTGCGCAGCGGACGGATTGAGTTGCCGCTGGCGGAAATAAACACGACGTCGTCGGGTTTTAAAGTTGGTAAAACGTCATTTAGGAAAGACATTACTCGGGCTTCCACCATCTGAATACTTTCACCATTGGGTGGGGGAACGTCGTAAGAGCGGTGCCACAATTTATATTGCTCTGGTTTTTGTTTGGCAATTTCATCCTTATTTAATCCGGTCAAATCACCGTAATCGCGTTCTTTAATCCGCGGATCGGTAATAATTGGCACATGTTGGTGATAACAGTTCAAAACCAACTGGAGTGTGTGTTGAGAGCGGATTAAATCGGATTGGTAAGCTTTAGCAACTGGTTCATTTTTTAATTTTTCACCGATTTGCTTGGCTTCGGCAATACCGTTTTCGGTTAAGTCGGATTGGCGAAAGCCTGAAAAAGTATGCGTCAGGTTATCCTCGGTTTCTCCGTGTCGAAAGATGAATATTTTTGCCATAAAGCCATTATAGTACAAATAAATGCGACTTAGCGATTTAATTTTTTCCAAAAATGCTTTTCTAGCAAAAGCAGAGCAGCCATCTCTGTGAAGAATGTTATAATTGTTTTATGGAAAGCGGAGAAAGATTTAGGCCAGACAAAGTGGTTGTAGATAAAGTGCGAGGGTACTTAGAAAGAAGAAAACTCCAAAAAACGTTAGCTCAACTTAGACAGGAAGTGCGTCAAAACTGTGAACGAGAAGTAGAGAAAAGAAAAACAACTAATCCGCAGCGTACAACAGAAGAAGAGCGAATACTGGGAACTTATGGTACTTATTTTGAAGAAATTGAGCCTCAGGTTAGAGCTGCCGTACTGGAGTTTTATCGTAAGGGTTATCCCACAATGCAGTCCGGTTTTTATGGCGATAAGCCCGAGTTTCAGATGATGCAGGGGCATTTTAAACTCGATCCTGAAACGAAACAAAAACTAAAGGCCTTAGGGGTTGAAGTAGCTGAAGAGGAATCATGGGTATACAAAGCTGCAGAGGCCGCAGGAACTGATATCTCAATAATTCCTCCCGAAGCAAAACAAATGACAACGATAAGGTTTAGGTCGCAAGCTGCCGATTTGCAAGTGATTGAAGCAAAATGGATAGAAATTGCGGAGTTATTGCCGGACAGGGGTGCGCCGGCAGTCGATTGGTATACAGCCAACAATATCCGATAGCATAACCAATAAAAACCCTGAACATTATGTCAGGGCTTTTTTGTGGAGATGTCGAGCAATGAACTCGAGTCCAAGAAAACATCTTAAAAGCATCTACAAGCTTATCCGACTATTAAAGTCGTTTTATTCTTTCCAATCGGAGGGAAACAAACAAAACCAAGATTATAAATTCGATAAGGAACTAATCAACTTCCTTATTAATTTCTCAACTGTGTTTATGCTCAAAAAGTCCCATTGAGAAAAGACTTAGTGAACATCAACTTAAATTAAGCGAATGCGTAATTTAGTTGAAATGCAGAATTGCTTCTAGCATTTATATTTTGACTAGTTTTACGGCTTTAGTCATGGCCGGCTTGCAGTTTTTAAAGTGCGAATCCTGTCGATGCATTTGCATCCCCAGTGTTCCCAATTATACACTTTTTAGCTTAAAAAGTCAATTTGCCAGTTCCTGTTCAAGGCTTCTTTTGATATCCCGCTTTTTAATCGCTTCGCGTTTCTCATATTGTTTTTTACCTTTGCCAAGGCCAATCTCTAATTTTAAAAAGCCGTGCTTAAAATATAAAGAGATGGGGACTAAAGCCAAATTGGCGCCATCGGTTTTGGATTTTAAAGCAATAATCTCATTTTTATGCAGCAAAAGTTTTCTTGTCCTTCTTTCATCATAATCTTCAATTTGCCCGCTTTGGTAAGGGAAGATTTTAGCGTTCACAAGATAGGCCTCGCTGCCGATAATGCGCACAAAACTGCCGGTTAAGTCGGCTCTTCCCAGACGCACCGCTTTGACCTCCGAACCATACAAATTAATCCCTGCTTCAAAGGTTTCCAGAATCCGATAATCAAAATAAGCTTTTTTGTTGGTAATTTTCATGGTTCAATTACACTCACCACAATGATAGGATAAAAGGGGAGAAAAGTAAAACTAGGAGCTTTTTCTGTATCTTATTTTTTGTAAGGCCACGAAATTATTCATCTCAGCGTCTAAAGCTAATCCTGTAAAGCCTCTCCTTACAAATTCCTGATGAAGATTGATGGCTCGTTTAAAAACGTCCAATTGGTCGGGGGTACCAGAGATCAATAAATCAATACTATCAGGGCGTTTGCGTCTTAAAGTAACGCCGACATTTGAACCCAGTCCTACCTCATCAACGAGTCGAGCCAGCTTATCGGCAAGCGGTAAACCCAAAGAAGGGTCAATGGTTAAAGTTGAGCTTATTTCTGCGGCGCATCTTTCGTTTGATGGTGCCATTAGTGAGGCATTATAGGATAGCTGTTTGGTCTTGTCAAGACGTTATTTTAAGTCGATTTCGTAGACTTTATCGGTGGAGAGAACGTAGATTCTTTTATCCTTTTCCAGTACTTCAAAATCCTTGGCGGTTTTCAAAACGGTGGCCTGATATTGGTTTTTATAATTACCGCTTTTGTCAAAAACTACAATGCGGGAATTGCCGTTATCCAAAACGTAGACATTATCATCGCTCAAATTAGTATAAATTCTGGTTGGACTAACAAGCGGAGTGTCCAGGCCAGCGATAGCGAAAGTGTCAGGATTGCCTTTGGTAAACTTATTGATATTCCCGTCGGAAGTCAAAATATAAATCGAACTGTCGATAGCAATGGAAACGGCTTTGGATAAGTCGGGAAGGTTGGAGGAAAAATAATTGGCTTTGACAAATCCCGAATCGGAATTAACATATTTCAAAATCTGGTTGTGGCTTTTATCCAAAATATAAATGTTGCCGTTATAAGTGGAAAGTCCGCCGGCTTGTTTCCAGTCGCTACTATTGGTGATAATTGATTTTTTGTTGGTCCCGTCAAGATTTAAAGTATAAACTTGGGTTTGTGTCAGGCCGTAAATGTGGCTGGCGTCCTCAGTGAAGTACAAACCGTCATTGGCAGTTTCGGCCAACAAATATTGGCTGGTACTAGCGGGAACTGCTTTAGCCTGAACATTAGTGACTCCGGAAGAGGCGCTAAGCGCAGTGTCAACTTTATTTAAGAGAGCTAAAATCTGTTTTTCTTCCGGAGAATTTTTGGGCAGTTTGTCTTTGCCGCTATTTAAAAGTTGTTGTGCCTGCTGGAAACTATCTCTGGCCAGGTTTTGATTTAGCTCGACTAAACCTTCCCCGTCATTGTACTCTTTTAAAGCCTGTGGATAGATAGCTTGAAAAGCGGCTTGGGTTTTTTCGCTTTGTTGCTTATTAATGGCAAAAAAGACGCTGCCGACAAAAACGACCAGAATGATAATCACAATGGTTAGAATTACTTTTCTGGCGTGGCTAAGAGTCAGATTTTGTGGCTGGCCTAATTTGGAAAATAAAGACGTCAAAGGTTTGATTTTGTCGGCTAAATTCAATCCCCTTTTGACAGTCGGAGAATAAAAAGGCGATTCGCTTGAGTTTTGTTCGTCTTCAACCGTCTTTTCTTCAATCTCCGGTTCCGTCTCCGGCAACGGTTCGGCTATCTCTTCCGCCAGCGGTGCTTTGTAGTGGGCGATAATGGCGGCGGCTCCGGCCTCCTCTTTTTCGTGAACCAAAGGCGCTAAATTCTCGGCGATTTCACTGGGCGGTAAGTCATCCATAAATTCCGAAAGGGTGCCGGCCGAAATGACATCGGAGAACTGCTTGGTTTGCAAAACAATAATATCGTTGTCCTGTAAATAGCCGGAAGCAACTTTAAGCGAGTCGGATTTTTGA
>JBEKQB010000029.1:0-6952 GCA_049520155.1 Candidatus Levyibacteriota bacterium | reverse complement strand
TTTTGACCGGAAACGGTTGAAAATAAACTCTCAGCAATAATTTCATTGAGCGGCACCAATTTGACAAACGGCGGGTGTTTTTTAGTCGGGTCAATTATCCATTTGACTCCGTTTGAATTTAGTTTGGCGACTTCGCCGGGAAACTTTTGCAACTTTGCCAGCTCCTCTACCCGGTGCATTACTCCAACCGTTAACGGCCGGTGGCAAACCGGACAGATGTCGCCGTTATCTCTGGTTTCTTTGGGATTTTGCACAAAATTACAGTTGCGGTGTCCGGTAAAATGGTATTTACCCTCCTCCGGATAAAATTCGATGGTGTAGGCAATTCTAAGTTTCCCCTTCGCTTCTTGCTTGATCGCATCGGTGATATCTTGATAAGTGATTTTGAATTTTGCGTCGTCTTTTTTGGTTATAAAAACGGTCGCTTCCCTACCCATTTTGGCCATTGAATGAGCGTCGGAAGTAGAAATAAGCGAACGGTTTTCCAACTCTGGTATTTGCCAATTCATATATGGGTCACTGGAAAGGCCAGTTTCCACTCCGTAGATTTTGTTGGCATATTCTCCAAAGCACTCGTCAATTGAATCGAATCCCGAATTTGAACCATATAATGCAAACCATGGTGTCCAAGCGTGACAAGGCACTAAGAGAACATTTTTATCAACCGAGTAAATTAGCTCCATTAACTGAATTGAAGACAGTCCGATGATTGGCCGTCCGTCGGAAGATAAATTGCAACCGCGTTTAATAAGTCCAGCAGCAATTTTTTCGCAAACCGCAATGCTTGGAGAGAAAACTAAATTATGAATGCGGCGAACGGCGCCACCCTGTGAATAAATACTGGAAATTTCAACCGAAAGAATGAAACGGGTTTTAAAATTTTTATCATTCCTGAACTTAAAAATACCTTCGGTATCTTCAACCAATTCCTGTTTAATCTCCCTCCTCCATAATGGATGCGTCCAGTCGCCGGTCGAAAGAATATCCAATCCCTTTTTTGTCCCCCACAAAGCCATGTTGTAAAGGTTCATATCGCGGGAAACCGCCCGTGAATATTTGGAGTGCAAATGCAAATCGGTGACAAATTCCATAAGGCCATTCTAACACAAATTTATTGGGGGTTGGAAAACTAATTTTTATTGGTGCTATAATTAAATTAATGGCAGTAGAATTAGGAGAATTCCCCAAAGTTACAGTTCGCAATCACGCCAGAGAAACAACTGTAATTGATTTTACCCCAACCGAAGAAGATAGATTTATCAGAGAGTTTCCAGCGGGAAATACGAACATTCCCTCTACATTCGGGACGATATCTAGATCCGGCATTAGACTAACCATAGGAGGAGATCCTGAAGACGCACAAGGAGTTGAGTCAGGGTTGCAGATTGAAATAGTGACTTTTGAAACCGACGGCACTCCGCTAGTAGAGGTTATTCCGAACGAATCTTTTGACCAGAGGGTGATTAGGCCGATGCTACGAAGAACGACTATAGCAAGCTTACACCGACCAAAACAAGTCACAGTCTTTAAGACTACCCTAAGAAGAACTTAGTTATTTCTTTCCCTGTTGTTGATACATCTCAATTAACTCCGTAACACTGGTGGCATCCTCAGGTTTTTTATCGGCGTTTCTGAATGAAACCAGTCGCGGGAATCTTAGAGCATATCCGGGTTCGGTTGCGGTTTTACCGGCAGTATGGATTGGCGAACGGGTAATTTCATCTGCCAAGACTTCAATCACAATTTTTGGTTCAATCCAAACCGAAGGAATAATATTCGAGCTAACTCTGGCCGGTTTATGCTCCAAACTGATTTTGTCCGCTCTTTTGTGTACCTCTCTCCACTCTTCATCCGTTAAGCCAGTTCCGATTTTTGAGACAGAAACGAACTCGTCTTTTTCCTTATCGTAAACTCCGACCAACAATGCTCCCGCGCCAAACGCCGTTCTCTTCCCTTTTCCGCTGATATAACCCAAAATTACACAGTCGATAGTATCGTCTAACTCTCCCGACGAATGACGCTTTAACTTAACCCAGTTGAAGTTTCTCGCTCCCGCCTCATACGGACTTTCCAGTTTCTTGATAACTAATCCTTCCAAACCCTTGGAAATCGCGTCTTCCAATAAAAGTGACAGAGTTTTTGCATCTGAGACAGTCTGATTTTTGGTGCGGATTAAAACGTCATCCTCCGGCAAAACTTCCTTTAAGATTTCCATCCTTTTCGTCAACGGCAAATCTATTAGAGACCGCCCGTCTTTGTATAAAATGTCGAAAACAAAGGCCTTAAGCGGTAAACTTTTGGCCATTTCCTCGATGCGGTGCTTTCTTCTCCGCTTGGTGGTTTCCTGAAACGGTAAAAATTCTTCCGACTCGGGATTGTAAGCCAGTGCTTCGGAATCTAAAATGATGGTTTTAGCTTTGATTTGTTTTCTAACGGCTTTCGTTAACTCGGGAAACATGTGGGTCATTTCTTCTAAGTTTCTCGAGAACATGCGCACTTCGTCACCGTTCTTATGCAACTGAACCCGAAACCCGTCATATTTATATTGTACGTCCACTTCTTCCATTTTCTCGATGACTTTTTCCGGATTTGGCAAGCGTTCGCAAAGCTCCGAACGCACCGGATAACCGACTCTTAACTCCAATTTTTGCACTGCCGGCAAACCGTCGTCCCACAAAGTTTTGGCAATTAAACCCAAATCCGAAGTACGATTGTAAGCTCCTTCCAGCAGTTTTCGTTGTGATTTATCGCCCAGTTTTGCCGTTGCCAAGGCGTCCAGAACCGTCGGGTCTCCAATTCCCAAACGGGTATTTCCAAGCGGAATTCTTACTAAGTGCTTGGCTGAAATAGCGTCGAGCTTTTTCAGAAGCTCCGACAAAAGCATTTGCCTTTTCTCTACCGTTCCCTCCCCCCTGGTGTTGGCAATCTGCAATAGAATTACATACACTTCGCTCACGGTTAATTTTGAATTTTGAATTTTGAATTTTGAATTCAGTTGCTGTGCAACTGTCCCCATGTCTCCCAATTTATTAAATTCTTTGATAACTGTTTCTTTTGTCGAACCATAAGCCAGCGCTAGAGCTTCAGCTACGGTCTTTTCCGCCATGCCGATTTCAATCGGGGCGAAAAACGGCGCCAGCCTTCCCTGGATTAAATAAACAATCTTTTCAATTTCGCCGGCCGGAGTTTTTTTGAATAACTCGGACAAAATTTCAATCAAAGTAAGCCTTGAAGATGTTCCTTCCAACTTTTCAAAATATTGTGTTAATTCTCTAAATTCCATATTAACTCATTATGTATCTTGCGCCCTTGGTAACGCCGTGTTTTTTAATAATGCCGTTCTCGACCAAAGCCTTAATTTCGTTTAGCACTGTGTCTTCGGATACCATCGGAAACAGTTGCTCAAAAGCCTGATTTTGTAAATACCCGACTTTTTGAATGTACTCGATGATTTTAAGCTGTCTTGGAGAAAGTAAAATCGGTGACCCGCCTAGCTTTTCCTTAATTCGTGCGTCAACCGAGATACTCTCCACTCTTTCTCTGATTTTAGATAATTCAATCGACAGTCCCAAAGTAAAATATTCTAACCAATGCGTCAAATCGCCTTCGTTTTTTTCGACGCTTTGTAATGCCTCGTAATAAGCAGTAGCATCTTTGTCAAAATATTCTTCCAGTGAAAAGAATTTGCGGATATCATAGCTGTCCTGATACAAAATTAAAGTGGCGATGGCCCGCGCTACCCGACCGTTACCGTCCAGAAACGGATGGATACGCACCAGTTCGTAATGTGCAATTCCCGATTTTAGAACCGGATGTACTTCTTCGTCCTCGGCGTTTTCGATAAACTCCAACAAATTCTTAACTTGAAACGGCACCGCCACGGCAATCGGCGGCCGGAAAGAAATCTCTCCAGTTTGACTATTCTTAACTACTACCTGCGTCTTTCTAAAAACCCCGCACTGCTCCGGCGCTAAGATTTTATCAACCGTTAATTTATGCAAATGTTTAACCAGTTCTTCGTTAATTTTGATTTGCGCTTTCGGGGTTTGGTCAATGTAGTCCATCACTTTGCGGTAATTAATGACTTCCTGAATATCGCGGTCTCTGGCCGCTACCTGCTGACCCAAAAGTACTTTCTCCGCTTCGGAAAGATTTAGTTCATTACCCTCAATGTGCGTTCCGTAGTGGATGGTTCTGACCATGGCGTCTTCACGGAATTCTCTTTCAAAATACGGCAACAGTGGCGCATGGTCAATCACTTCCTTGGAGGCTTCAATACTGCCGATATTCTTGAGGATTTTATTGGTAATGGTAAATTTTGGAGAATACATGCCAATATTATAGCAAATTCCCGAACTATTCCCTAGTTAAATTTCTAATTTGATATAATAAGCATATGGCAGAAACAAAGAAAAAAGAAGATCAGAAACTACACGTTGAAATCGTCAAGCAGATGGCAACTTTGTCTACTAGTGCATTCGGGCTGGTCGCGGCGCTGGCCTGGAATAGCGTCATCCAGGAATTTGTGAATACTTATGTCAAAAAGTGGCTTCCCGCCGGCAGCGGTATAATTTCTCTTTTAATCTATGCTGTAATTATTACGGTCTTGGCGGTAATAGTTACCGTTCAACTCTCCAAACTCTCCGATAAACTGCAGAAATAATTATTTTCTTACAAATTCACGCGTAAACCGTGGCCCGTTGCTTTGAACATTATCAATTGTGGTGGCGTGTTTTATTTTCTTTTCATCCAATTGCCTCACGGTAACTTTCCGTTCTTCTCCATCAATTTTTCTTGTTTCGATAGTAACTGGAGGCGCTTCTTTTCTTTTAGTCATGCAAAACCTCCTTCATTACTTGTGGTATCTCACTGGCTAAATCCGAGGCGTTAAAGTAGATACCCATCTTTTGCGCTAAGCTTTTACCGGCTTTTTTGTTGATAAATGAACCCATCTTCGCCGCCAAAAACGCTTCGTTTTTACAATACAGCGCGGACACCAATCCTGCCAAAACATCGCCAGTCCCGCCTTTAGTCATTCCGGCGTTTCCACCGCTGACTTGAACCGTTTCTGTTCCGTTTGAAACTAAATCCACTTCCCCCTTCAGAAGTACTATGCATTTGTATTCTTTAGCAAATATTTGAACCTGTTTCTCGAGTTTTGAGTCTTGAATCCTAATTCTTAATTCATTATTCCTAATTCTAGATTTCAAAAGATCAAACTCCTTATGATGTGGTGTTAAAATCGCATGTGCCGGAATAAGCTCGGAATCTATGACCTGTAAGCTCCCCCCATCGACCACCCATTTTTTGTTTGGATAAGTTTTGAACAACCTTTCTGTTAACTCTTTAGTATCGTCATCACCCTCTTCTACTCCACTCTCCCTTGGTAGCCCCGGCCCAATTAAAATGCAGTCTGCTTCCCCGATATAATGGTCAATTTTACTGCGCGGGACAATAATGCCATTGCGAAATTCCTCTTTTTCTTTTTCAACCAAAGCGTTGTTTTGCGGAACGGAGGAATAAAAAACCATATCCACGATTCGGGAAGCAACCTGCAAAGCCCACAGCGAGGCGGCATGGAATAAAACCGAGCCGCCAATAATCAATAATTTTCCGTTTTCGCCTTTATGCGAATCGTGAGCTGGAATGTACAACCTTCTTAAATCATCAACCTTGAACTCATTCATTTTTGTAAACTGATTACCTGCATTGATTTTAGCAGTTTTTGGGGAATAAATTCTTCGTGAGTGGTCGTGATAATTGTTTGCTGCTTGCCAATTTCCCCTAGAATCAATTGGATATGGTCTTCGTCGAGCTCGGAAAAGATATCATCCAACAAGAATAGCGGTCTTTCTCCCAACAGTTTTTCAATAAACATCAGCTGTAGCATTTTCAGCTGTAAAATGGCCAAGCGCTGTTGGCCTCTTGAACCATAAAATTTGACGTTGTGGGCGGTTTTGCCGCCGTTAAACATCAAAACCGAGAAGTCATCGCGGTGTGGCCCAACCAGAGTCACCCCGGCCGTCACCTCTTCTCTTTCGTATTGTAATAACCTTTGTTTGGAAATCGTGCTTTTGTCATACTCAACCGCTAAATCAAAAATTTCTTTCGGCGAAACATTCAGAAAGTTTATGAATTCTTCCCTTTTGGCCGTGATGAAGTTGCCATTCTCAATCACCAGATTATCCCAGTATTCAAATTGCTTTCCGTTTCTCTGCCCTGTTTCCCTAGCCAATTCCAAAAGCGCATTTCTTTGCCTTAAAGCTTTTGCATAAGAAGTCGTGGCCACTCGATAATTTCTATCTACCTGTTCTAAAACTTCATCCAAAAAATTTCTTCGTAGTGACGGCGATTCAATAATGATTTCTAAATCTTGAGGAGAAAAAAGTACTGCTAACAATTTTCCGGCAAAATCGACCCGTCTCTTACTAACACCGTTGACTAAGAATTTTTTGTATTGCGAACCGCCGTTAATTTGACCGTTGGTAATCAAAACTTCCAGCTCGTCTTCATTAACTTTGCCTTTGACTCTTCCTACTTCCTCTGTGAATTTAAGCATTTGTGTATCATTATCGGTTCGAAAGCTTTTGCCGATAGAAAGAAGGTAGATTGCTTCGACTAAATTACTTTTTCCCGAGGTGTTTGGCCCGACAATTAAAGTCGTTTCCGCAAAACTAAGCTCTCTTTTGTTGTAACTTCTAAAATTGTGTAAAAAAATTGATTTAAGCACGAGGCTATTCTATCACAGTTCCGAGGAATTTTTTGTGGTCGAAGTATTTTCGGATATTAGCAAAGTCGTGTCCAGACATTACCGTCACTTTTACTCCTAATTCTTCGGCTTTTTGCGCCGCCACCGGGTCAAAAGGCGCGTTCATGCCCGGAATCCAGACATCACCGACTAACTTGCGGAAATCTTTCCAGGCAATTTTGCTGATTGGTTTCGCGTCGGGAT
>JBEKQB010000028.1:0-6952 GCA_049520155.1 Candidatus Levyibacteriota bacterium | reverse complement strand
TACTGATAGTTTTGTTTTTCCTGAGTGTTAGAATCGTTCAGGAATACGACAGGGGAGTAATTTTCCGCTTGGGAAGATACACTGGGGTCAGAGGACCAGGATTCATTCTTTTAATTCCTCTAATTGAAACTATGATTAAGGTCACGCTTCGAACAATCACCATGGCAATTCCCTCGCAAAAGATAATTACCAAGGATAATGTTTCGATAGACATTGCCGCCGTTGCTTATTATCATATTGTGGATCCTAAAAAATCCGTAATTGCGGTTGAGAACGTTTACGAAGCAGTAAACCAAATAAGCCAAACTACTGTCCGAAACGTGGTCGGACAATTCGTTTTGGACCAACTTTTATCAAAGACAGCCGATATCAATACTAAAATAAAAAATGTTATCGATGCCCACACCGAACCATGGGGTGTTAAAGTAACTGCAGTTGAAATAAAAGACATCACTCTTCCAGATAACATGCAACGAGCGATGGCTAAAGAAGCGGAAGCGGAGAGAGAAAGAAGAGCAAAAATTGTTGCAGCTGAAGGAGAATTCCAGGCTGCGCAAAAACTTGGCCAGGCAGCGGAGCTAATTGCTAAACATCCCGTTGCGCTTCAACTTAGAACCCTGCAAACGATGGCGGAAATCGCAACTGAGAAAAATTCTACCATTATTTTCCCAGCCCAGTTTATGACCACTGTTCAAGAAGCAATCAAAACCATAAGCAAAGACCTAATAACTAAATAGTTGGCTTTTAAAACTGGTCCGAAGCGACAAAAACACCCTCCTTTTACTAGAGCAAGAAATATTGTTTGATTACAAACTTAAATTCATTTATAATTTGGATGCGATTCGGGCACTTAGCTCAGCGGTAGAGCGCTGCGTTTACATCGCAGATGCCGGGGGTTCAAATCCCTCAGTGCCCACTTAGCTAATTTATAGTATAATATTTTACGAGCTGAGATAGCCAAGGTGGTCAAGGCACCTGTCTGAAGAACAGGCTATGCGTGTTCGACTCACGCTCTCAGCACAATAATTATTCTATGCTGATTCCAGCAATGCTCGCGGGCGTAGTTCACCGGTAGAACGTCTCCTTGCCAAGGAGAAGGCAGTGGGTTCGATCCCCATCGCCCGCTCAAGTAAAATCTATGGAAATAAACGCTTAATATAGCCTCAAAAACTTGACAAAAGGCGCAAAATCTGCCAGTCTTGTCTATTAATGAGAAAGGTCTTCCTGCTCACTGCGTTTGCGCTTTTAACCCCATTTGTTTTGGCTCTAACTTTGTCTCTGTTGCTGTACACTTTTTCACTCAAAAATTACCTGCTAACCCTTAGTCAGAACCCGAGAGTAGCCTACGCAGCTCTTCCTCCTGCCTCGGGCTCTTTAAAAATGACGCTTACCGCCGAAGATGCCAGAGTAATAGTGGTAAAGAATTTTTTCAGGAAATACAAATCTGACCTTTTGCCTTACGCTCAAAATGTGGTCGATGCGGCGGACAAATACAATCTTGATTACAGGCTTGTTCCGGCAATCGGGATGCAAGAATCAAATCTTTGTAATAAAGCCCCCAAGGACTCACATAACTGTTGGGGATTTGGCATCTACGGTAAAAAAATCTTAAAGTTTGCTAATTACGCCCAAGCAATTGATACCGTTACGAAAACCTTGGCAATTCAATACAGACAGCAAGGGCTTACGACACCGGAACAAATAATGACTAAATATACACCTGGTAGCAACGGAACATGGGCGATTAGCGTCAACCACTTTATGAACCAACTTACAGTTAACCTATAGTTAACCCCTTGACAAACCTATAGTTACCTGATATAATCTCTCCAGATCCTAAGGTATGTCTTTCCAAATACATACGTTAGGATTTTTTAATGGTCGAAGGGCCAAAAATATGAGAAATAAGCTGTTGCTGCTTATTCTATTTGCAGCAATGATACTTACTCCTCAAAGAGCATACGCTCAAGATAAAGCCACAGTTTCTTCCCCAGATTCTCAAATCCCTAACGTAAAACAAACGGGATTCGATAACCGTGTCAAAATTCTGGCTGACTATTTAAAGCAGTACAATTCTCCTTTAGCGCCTTACGCGGCTGAGCTGGTTGTGGCGGCCGACAAATATAGCCTCGACTGGAGGCTGGTAGCCGCTATTTCGGGAGTTGAATCAACTTTTGGCAAGGAAATACCCAATGATTCGTATAATGCGTGGGGTTGGGGAGTGTACGGCGACAACGTAATTAACTTTAAATCCTGGCCAGACGGTATCGATACTGTTTCACAAGGTTTGAGAGAAAGATATATGGACCAGTGGGGTGGACAAGATATTTATCAAATCGGAACAATGTATGCTGCTTCGCCGGCGTGGGCCGGACATGTCCAGCTTTATCTGGATAAAATCCAAGAATTTGCTCTCAACAATCCGCAAAATGCCCTTTCGATTTCGCTGTAAATCTTGTATAATGAGCTCTGTCACAGTTACGCTCGACAAGCCCAGGTGGCGAAACTGGCAGACGCGATAGGTTTAGGACCTATTGCCCTTTAAAGGCTTGGGAGTTCGAATCTCCCCCTGGGCACAAAATTATGAAATCAACTATTGAAAGGCAAGAAGATGGAACTATCAAATTAAGTATTACCATTCCTTGGAGCGTGGTTAAAAAAGCCAGGGAAGCGGCTCTTGAAGCGTATCTAGCTTCAGCCCAGCTTCCGGGATTTCGCAAAGGCAAAGCCCCAAAAAAGCTGGTGGAAAAGAGTATCAACCAAGACCACTTAAGAGAAGAGGTCTTACGGAAACTGCTTCCCGAGGGCTATGTAGAAGCTCTTAAAGAGCATAATTTAAAGCCTATCCTAAATCCTAAAATTCACGTTGCAAAGCTCGAAGATGACAAAGACTGGAGTTTCGAAGCGTTTACCGCCGAGGCGCCGGAGATTACCCTCGGAGATTACAAAGACGCCGTCAAAAGTGTGACGGCTAAATCCAAAATAGTCGTGCCAGGTAAAGAACCGACTCCAGCTAATTTTGAAGATGTTAGCAAAGCGGTAATGGAATCAGCTACTATCAAGATTCCCAAAATAATTATTGAGCAAGAAGTTGACCGGCTTTTAGCGCAGACCCTAGATGAGGTTAAAAGGCTCGGATTAACTCTTGACCAATATCTGGCTTCAACCGGCCGCAGTACCGAAAGCTTAAGACAAGAATACGAGAAAAAGGCGGAAAATGATATTAAACTGGAGTTTCTACTGCAAAAAATTGCCGAGGATGAAAAAATAGTTGTTGAAGATAAAGAGATTGACGAAGCTATCGCACAGGCTAAAACAGATGCGGAAAAACAAAATCTCCAAAACAACCGTTATCTTTTAGCCAGTATTATCAGACAACAAAAAACGCTTGATTTCCTAAGAAACCTATGATATATAGGATAAGGCTATGAACGGAAAAGTTAAACAACCAAAATTCTCCGATAAAAATTTTGTTGAAGCTGCCGCAAGGGACATCACAAGTGGCGTTGTTAATTCCGTTAAAGACGAACTCCTGGAAAAAAGTATTTCTTCGGCTTGGAAGCAACTACTGGATAACGCAGACAATGTGGATAAGAAAACCTCACAAATGCAAGCAGTGGCTGGTGATTTACAGGAAGGTGAAGAAATTAATTTCCAAAGAAGTGAAAAAAGAGTTGATATCGACCCCGGCATAAACTATAAAGAAGAAATCCTCCATTTTGAGAAAAAAGAAATGCAAGTCCAACAAGGACAGCTCAATCAAAGAGTCGAGCAAATTATGCTTGAGTTAAAACAACTCAGTAAATCCGTTAAGGGATTGGAAACCCAGGTTAGAGATGTCGATACCAACATGCTTCCGCCCACCCCCGGTAAGTATCATGAGACCTTTTTTGAGTACCTGTTAACGGTACTAAAAAATGCCAGAATTAGAATCGAAGACTCTTCGAACTGGCTTAGTGTTGTCGCGAAAAAGGCTTCCCGAAAAGGTTATTGGGGAATGGCCAAAAAACACGGCACCAGCTATACTTTATCTGCTGACCGCGCCGTTGCGCAGCAGGTTGGATAATTGGTAATTGACAGCCTCGGCAATCTTCGCTAGAATAGCTTTACACAATGAGATCTTTATTTATTGTCAAGTTCCTTATTAACGCCTAACCGGCGGGCTTGACTTGTAATTAGAGACAGACCCGCCTGACAAGGGCGGTTTTTTTATGGAAAAAGGGAGGTGAATTTATGTGACAATAGCAGAAGGCTTAAGACATTCAAATGTAACAATAGATGCGGACGGAACAATCATACCGTGTGCAGATATCAAAAGGGGGGAAACGCATCCGATAATCCTTGCTGTATTTCACGATCATGGAACAACAGCATACATAGCATCCACCATAAAAAGCAGACACGCTTTAGTCCAAGCTGCCGACGCTTTGTCTTTGGAAGACGGTCTAAGATTAGATGCTGCGCTGAGTAAAGTAACGGAGGATGTACTAGAGCGTGGAGAAGCAAGAAGCGATGCTGTTTTAACATCAACAGTAGGAGGAAAACCCGATATCAAAGTAACTGTTTTGGGCAACCCATTTAATAACACCAGTTTAAGGCTATATTTCCATACAGGAATGCACAAAGGAACCAGGGTTGTCTATCAGGACGCAAGGACCAGAACTAAAGGTGCAAGTGGAGTGGAAAAAACATTTAGACAAGAAGGGGGCTATACGCCACCCAAAAATTGGGGCGAGAAAAAAAGAGGCTAAGTAATACATCTAATAGTAAATTGTAAAGGTGAACTTATTTTGATAGAATTAAACGAGTCTTAGAGGGAAGGCTCGTTTAACGGGCTCTTAGCTCAGCTGGTTAGAGCGTTGCATTGACATTGCAAAGGTCAGAAGTTCGAATCTTCTAGGGCCCACTATGACAAGAGAAGATGCATATCAAGTTCTCCACAGTTTAGTCAAAAACGACAATTTGATTAAACACCACCTTGCGGCAGAAGCGGCAATGAAAGCCTTGTATATTCGACTAACTCCAAAACCTATTCCTCAAGAGCAAGAAGAGTGGGGGATTGTCGGACTATTGCATGATGCCGATTATGAGCTTTGCAAAAGACATCCGGAGAGACACACTTTAATTTTGGAGGAAAAAATCGGCGATAAGCTTGATCCGAAATTAATGCGTGCTATCAAATCTCACAACTGGCAAAATAACGGAGTAGTACCAAAAACCAGACTCGACTGGAGCATTTATTGCTGTGACGAATTAACTGGCTTAATTGTCGCCGCCGCTTTAATTCATCCTGAAAAAAAGTTGGCTTTCGTAACGGTTGATTTTGTCATGAAGCGTTTCAACGAACCGTCTTTTGCTAAAGGCGCTAATAGGGCTCCAATTTTAATGTGCGAAAAAGAATTAACAATTCCGCTAACGGAATTTGTTGGAATAGTTTTGAAAGCGATGCAGGAAATTTCCGTCAGCTTGGGATTATGAGTGGATAATCTTTGCAGGAATTGATAGAATATCCCCATGGATAAAAACTTAAAAGACCACAAGCAAATCGGACAGGAACTCGAACTTTTCTTTACCCATGATTACGCTCCCGGCGCACCTTTTTGGCTACCAAAAGGCATGGTCATTTTTAAAGAGCTGGAAAAATACATCCGCGAGTTAACCGAAAAAGCGGGCTACGTCGAAACTTCTACTCCAATTATGATTAAGTCTCAATTGTTTGTTGAGTCCGGCCACTTTGCAAAATTCGGTGCGCATAATATGTACAACCTGGAGCTAAAAGACGACGAAAACGACAAATATCCCGTAGGATATACCCTAAAACCCATGAACTGCCCCGAATCGACCATTCTCTTTAGATTTAGGCCCCGAACCTATAAAGAGCTACCGTTAAGGCTGGCAGAAATCGGCAGACTGCACCGCAAAGAAAAATCGGGAGAAGTTAATGGGCTTTTAAGGGTTAGACAACTGACCATGGATGATGCGCATATCTACGCCACAGAGGAACAAATTCAAGAAGAAGTCAGTAATGTTTTAGATATAATGATAACCTTCTATGACAATTTCGGTTTTGAGTATGAATTTAGACTAGCTACAATGCCTGAACAACACGCGTCCTCCGCAGAGACTTGGAAGAAAGCGGAAGAGGATTTAGAAGCAGTTTTAAAAGCCAAAAAATTAAAGTATTCCATCAAAGAAAAAGATGGGGCATTTTATGGCCCAAAAATTGACATGCATATTAGAGACGCCTTAGGACGTGACTGGCAGCTTGCTACGGTCCAACTCGATTTCTGGATGCCGGAAGCATTCAAACTGGAATATATCGACAAGGACGGTAAGGCAAAAAGGCCGGCTATGATTCACCGGGCGATCTTTGGCAGTTTTGAAAGATTCATCGGAATTTTAACCGAACATTTTCAGGGAGCGTTTCCATTATGGCTTTCACCGGTGCAAATTTCGCTTCTGCCGATTACCGACGAACAAAATGATTTTGCCAAAGACTTGGCAGAAAAATTGAAGACGGGAAACATCCGAGTCGAGGCTGATTTACGTAACGAAAGGCTGCAAGCTAAAATCAGGGAGGCTACTTTACAAAAAGTCCCATATTTAGGTATAATAGGAAAACAAGAAACGGAAAGTGGTTCGGTTTCCGTTAGAACAAGACAAGGGAAAGATTTAGGAAAAATAAAAATAGCGGACCTAATTAACAAGTTAAAAGAAGAAATTGATAAAAAGGTATAAAAGGCACGAGGACAACCGGAAATTTTACAGAGTTAACGAACGGATATATGCTCTGAGCCTTCGCGTTTTAGACGCAGAAGGAAAACAAATCGGAGTACTGTCGAAATTCGAAGCTCTGGAAGCTGCCCGAAGTCAAGGATTGGATCTGGTAGAGATTGCCCCGATGGCAAAACCGCCGGTCGCCAAAATTGTAGACTTTAAAAAATTTCTCTAT
>JBEKQB010000027.1:0-7051 GCA_049520155.1 Candidatus Levyibacteriota bacterium | reverse complement strand
CAGACAGATTACGGTTTATTCCCCCTGACCTGTTTGGCATAATAAACCGTAATCTGTCTGGTGGCTTCATTGACAATGACTATTGAAGCCACGACCGCGACTGCCATCACCGCAAAAACCATCAGGTTAAAAAAGTTTTGCGAGTTAATGGTTGTCGCCGTTTGTCCAAAAGCCACGGGCAGTCTCGAAACAATTCCGGCAAAAATCAAAAGAGAGATTCCGTTACCGACGCCTCTCTCGGTAATTAGCTCTCCCATCCAAACCATCAGCATCGTACCGGCGGTCATAGTTATAACCAGCGAAATCAAACTTAAGATATTTAAGTTGGCAATAATTCCTTGATTTCTTAAAAGCGCATACATGCCGACCGACTGCAGCGCCGCCAGAGGTACCGTAATCATTCTGGCATATTGGTTTATCTTTTGTCTGCCGCTTTCTCCTTCTTTCTGTAATTCTTCAAGCTTAGGGAAAACCATGGTTAAAAGCTGCAGAATAATGGTCGCGTTAATGTAAGGATTTAAACCTAAAGCCATCACCGAAAAATTGGCCAAGGTTCCTCCTGAAAAAACATCGAGGAGTGCTAAAAATTGGTTTTGCGAAAAAAGCGATTGCAACTGGGCGACATTAACTCCAGGGACCGGGATGTGGGCGAAAATTCTGGCAACTACAAAAATACAACCTGTGAAGATCAGTTTTTTCCGAACATCAGGCGACTTGAGACTATTTCTAAAAATAGCTAAAATTCTCTCCATTTAGTTTTATTTCTTTGTTGCGTCAATCTCGACGCGACCACCGGCTTTGACAATTTTCTTCTCGGCTTTTTTGGAAATCGGTAATTTAATTGTGAAAGCACTTTTAACTTCCCCGTCTCCCAATATTTTTACTCCGTACGCTGCTGCCTCCTTAGCGTCTACTATATGATGGCTGATTAAAGTTTTTAAATCAACTACCGTATCCGCTTTTAAAAGAGTGAAAGCTTTGATATTTACAATTACCGGTTTATTTTTGAAAAGTTTGTTTCTGCCTTTGCCTCTTCGAAAAGGCAACCTTTTAATCAATGGCAGGGCTCCTCCTTCAAAAGATAAGGCTCTTTTGCTTCTGGCGTTTTGGCCTTTGGTGCCTCTTCCCGCAGTCTTTACCCTTCCCGAACCGTGTCCTTGCCCAAGTCTTCTTTTTGATTTAGTTTTGATGGTGACTAAATTATTTAACTGCATTTTTCTCCTTTCTCTTCTGCATTTCTCTTTTATATCTTGCCGCTAATCTTTCCAGGGCTTCGATGGTCGCATAGACATTACTGGCTTTATTATTCGTCCCTAATACTTTCGAGGAAATATTTTTAATTCCCGATAAGGAAACGACGCTTCTAACTGCTCCTCCGGCAATGACTCCGCTACCTTTAGGGGCCGGCTTTAATAGCACTTTTGCCGCTCCGAGCTTAATGCGGAACTCAAATGGAATTGTCTCGTTAACGATTGGAACGTTGATGACATGCTTTTTGGCTAAAGTGACGCCCTTTCTGATTGCCGAGGAGACATCACCGGCTTTGCCAAGACCAATCCCCACCTTACCGTTTTTGTCGCCGACAACCATTAAAACCGAAAAGCCGATTCTGTTCCCGCCTTTGGTTTTTTTGGAAACCCGGCTGACTTGCACTATTTGTTCTTCAAAACCGTCCTGACTTCCTTGTCTATCCGATTGTCTTGAATTTCTATTATCCATATTAGAACTTAAGCCCTCCTTCTCTGGCGCCTTCGGCGACGGCTTTTACTCTTCCATGGTAGCGGTAAGAGCCGCGGTCGAAAACTACCTCCGTCACTTTTTTGGTGGCCGCTTTTTTGGCAATTAATAATCCTAATTCTTTTGCCCGGTCACTTTTTTTAATTTTTTCTTTGGTTTTTAATTCCGCTTCCGCTGCGCTAATGATAGTCTCTCCTTTGACATCATCAACAATCTGTGCATAAACATATTTATTTGATCTAAAGATTGATAACCTTGGCCGTGCTGTTGTCCCCTGAGCTTTGGCCCTAATTCTTTTTTTTCTTCTGTCTTTTATATTTTTCATAATTACTTTACAACTGCTCCTACCGCTTTGGCGGCTTTTCCGGCTTTTCTCCTAACTCTTTCACCGACATACTTTATGCCTTTTCCCTTATATGGTTCCGGCGGCCTGATCGCCCTGACTTTTGCCGCAGTGTCTCCAACTAAGGCCTTATCGATGCCGGAAATGGTAATCACGTTTTCATTAACGGTAAACGTTATTCCTTGCTCAACTTTAACAACCACCGGATGGGAAAAACCCAAAGACAGTGTTAAAGTGTTTCCCGCTGCTTGAGCCCGATAACCGACGCCGGACAGCTCTAATTTTTCCTCAAAACCTTCCGAGACGCCCTTGACTAAATTGTTAAGAATAGACCGGGTTAATCCGAATAAAGCGTTGGTTTCGGAATCATTTTTCTTTTCCTGACTGACAACAATCTGCCCATTGGCAACGGCTATTTTGATACCGTTTGGGATAACGAATGATAACTCACCTTTTGGACCGCTAACTTTAGCCTTGGTCCCTTCCAAGACAACATTAACCCCTTCTTTTAAAACAACCGGTTTTTTAGCAATTTTTGACATATTATTTACCAGATAGCGAAGAGCACTTCTCCGCCCAATCCTTTCTTGTTGGCATCCATTGCCGTCATGACACCCTGACTGGTTGAAACAACCACTCTTCGCCTGCCTCTTCTGCCAATCTCCATAATTCTTTTTGCCGGATAATAAACTCTTAAAGACGGTTTTGAAATTACTTCGATATCGGTTAAGACAGGCATCCTGTCATCGTAACTAATGACAGCCTTTAATTTTTTTTTGCCTTCTTTACCTTCCTCTCTAATGCTTTCCAAGAAGCCTTCTTTAACCAAAACTTTACCGATTTCTTTATTAATGTTTGAAAACGGAAGAATAACCTCTTTTCTTTTTGAAAGAGCGCTATTTTTAATTCGAATGATAAAGTCCGCAATTAAATAATTCATAATCTTTACGAAACTACCAGGTTGATTTAACTACGCCCGGTAATTCTCCTTTTAAGGCCAGCTCCCGAAAACAAATGCGGCAAACTCCGAACCGGCGCATATAGGCGCTGGACCGGCCGCAAATAGCACAGACGTTCTTTTCTCTGGTTGAGAATTTTTGCTTTTTCTTAAATTTAACTACGTTTGATTTTTTTGCCATATTTATTTTTGAAAAGGCATTCCTAACGCCTTTAAGAGAGCTAATCCCTGCTCGTCATTTTTGGCTGTCGTTGTAATCGAAATTGCCAATCCTTGCACTTTATCAATTTTACTTGGGTCAATTTCCGGGAAAACCGTACTCTCCGCAAATCCAAAAGTGTAATTTCCCCTTCCATCAAAACTGTCTGTTTTGACACCATGAAAATCCCGCAGTCTTGGAAAAACAATTGTAACTAATTTTTGGTAGAAATCATACATCCTTTTTCCCCTCAGCGTTACTACCAGCCCGATTTCTTCTCCTTCTCTTAATTTAAAAGCGGAGATTGATTTCTTCGCTCTTGTGACTTTTGGTTTTTGGCCGGTTATTAAGGATAATATTTCTGCCGCTTTCTCCAGATTCTTTTTATCTGCCACCGCGTCTTTTACTCCCATATTGACGACTATTTTTAAAAGCATTGGCACGGCATGGACATTTTTAATTCCTAATTCTGTTTCTAATTTTTGGGCTATTTCGCTTTTATATTTTTCTTGTAAAGTATTCATGTTTATATTTCCGCCTCACATTTCTTGCAGATCCTCGATTTGACATTTTTTTCAATTCTGTATCCGACTCTTGTTTCCTTATGACATTTCGGACAAATTAAAATTACATTTTCTTCGGGCAAGGGCTTTGTCAAAGTCACTATTTCCGAAGGTTTAGTTTGCGAACGCGCCTTAAGATGTCTTTTGTAAAGATTGACATTATTAATTAAAACTTTACCCATTTTTGGAAAGACCAGGTCGATTTTTCCCGTCTTTCCTTTATCTTTTCCTTTAGTTACTTTGACGTTATCGCCTTTTTTTAATTTCATATTAGACAACTTCCACCGCCATACTGGTAATTTTCATAAAACCTTTGTCTCTAATCTCTCTGGCAATCGGGCCGAAAATTCTGGTTCCTCTTGGATTTTTATCTTTGGCATTATCAATCACGACTCCTGCATTATCGGAAAATCTAATATAAGAACCATCCGCTCTTTTATGTTCTTTTCTAGCTCTGACCAAAACCACCTTCACAATTTCGCCTTCCTTAACCTGACCAGTTGGGGTAGCTTCTTTGACAACGCAATTTAAAACATCGCCAATGTACCCAAACTTCCTTTTTGAACCACCAAAAATATGGATAACCTGCAAAACTCTGGCTCCAGAATTATCCGCAACTTTTAACATAGTTCTATGTTGAATCATTTTATTACCTCCAGTACTTTAAAAAATTTCCCTTTCGAAAGAGGCTTCGTTTCAGCAATTTTTACTGTCTGCCCCAAAACCAAATTCAAATCTCCCGTATGAGCCTTATACCTTTTACTCCTTCGCAGCAGTTTTTTGTACAAGGGATGCGGAGTTTTTCGAACAATTTCCACCACTGCTGTCTTATTCATTTTTAAGGAAACTACTTTCCCTTCAAATGCTTTCATTTTGTAAGCTCCTTCTCTTTTAAAGCTGTTTCTATCAGAGCGATCTCTTTTCTCTTCCAGAAGATTAACCGCGTATTTTTAAGTTTATTTTGTTTCAGGCCCAGCCTTAAATCCAGAAGCGCCCCCTTTGCTTCTGCCAGCGCTTTTTTTAATTCTTTCTCGCTTTTTGTAAACATTTCTTTTTTGTCTTTAGTTTTCATAGATTAGCTCTCCTTTGAAACCATACTCGTTTTGACATTCAGTTTCTGCGCCGCCAATCTTAAGGCGGCTTGGGCAATATCTTTAGTCACTCCGCCCATTTCAAAAAGAATCCTGCCTGGCCTAACCGGCGCAACGAATTCATAAACGTCACCTTTCCCGCTACCCATCCTGGTCTCCGCCGGTTTTTTGGTAATCGGCTTATCCGGAAAGATTCTGATCCAAACTCTGCCACCTCTTTGGGTATAATGCGTAATTGCTCTTCTGGCCGCTTCAATTTGTCGGCTGGTTACCCAAGCGGTTCCTTCACTCATCAGCCCAAATTCTCCAAAAGCGATGGTCGTACCGCTGTAAGAATTGCCTTTCATTGTTCCTCTTTGTTGCTTTCTATACTTTGCTCTTTTTGGGACTAACATATTAGCTTTCCTCCGGTCTGTTTATCCAAACTTTTACTCCGATATATCCTTTTTTTGTTAGCGCCGGGGCGCTGGCGTAACCGATATTGGCCCTGATTGTCGATAAAGGAACTGTTCCCAGTTGTAATTTTTCTCTTCTGCCGATTTCCGCTCCGCCGATTCTTCCCGACAAAACAATGCGTACTCCTTTTGCGCCACTTCCCATTACTTTTTCACCGGTTGAAACCAAGATTCTTTTTGCCGGCAGTCTTCTCACTAATTGGTCCGAAACATTTTTTGCCACCAGATATGCGTCAAGATTGGGGTCTTTAATCGGCTCTACCCGGATATCCAATTTGAACTGATTTTTAACATTAGACTTTTTGACCAAATTTTTCTGAATAAAGGTTTTTAATTCCTCCAGGCCCGTGCCGCCTCTACCGATAACCATACCGGGCTTGGAAACATAAGCGGTAATTTTAAGATTGTTAATTGACCTTTCGATTTCAATCTCCGAAATACCGGCAGTTTTTAATCTATCCATTAGGGATTTCCGAATTTTAAAATCTTCCAAAAGTGTCTCTGCGTATTTTTTACCTTCAAACCAACGGCTGCTCCAGTTAAAAACCGGCCCGAGTCTTAAGATTCTGGGATTAATTTTTTGTCCCATTATTTTGCCTCCTCTTTCTTATCTTGAGCTTGTCGAACAGACTTTTCGGTCAACACTATTTTGATATGACTACCTTTTCTTTTATAGGGATGCGCTCTGCCTCTGGTTGAAGCATGAAACCTTTTGTAAGCAGGTGCTTCCAGAACATCAATCATTTTTATCTTTAACTCTTCCTGTTTTAAATTTTTGTTGGCAAGAGCATTGGCAAGCGCACTTTTTAAAGTTTTTTCCAAAGGTTCTCCGCCTCTATTTTTTAAGACCGCTAAGGCTGTTAATGCATCCTCCACGGAAAGCTTTCGGATAGCATCCGCAACTAGTCTTACTTTTCTTGGTGCCACTCTGGCTGATTTTGATACTGCAATTATTTCCATATTCTTATGTTTTAAGTTTTTGAAATCTCTCTGGCGACTACTCTTCCGTGCGTTCTAAAAGTTCTGGTTGGCGAAAACTCACCAAGTCGATGCCCCACCATCGTTTCGAGAATAAACACATTGATAAAAGTTTTCCCGTTATGAATAGCAAAGGTATGGCCGACAAATTCCGGTGGAATTTGGCAGGCCCTTGACCAGGTTTTAATTGCCGTTTTCTCACCGGTTTGTTTTTGTTTAAGCACCTTTTTCAAGATTCTTTGGTCGATGTATGGTCCTTTTTTTGCACTTCTAGACATATTTTTGGGATTAGCTATGTTTTCCCGCTTTTCTCCTTTGTAATATCATTTTATTTGAGTACTTTTTCCTGTTCCTGGTTTTACCAACTGCCGGTCTACCCGCGTAGGTTTTCGGCGTAGTCATTCCGATTCCGCTTCTGCCTTCTCCTCCTCCGTGAGGGTGGCTGCGCGGATTTTGGGCAACTCCCCGAACCGTTGGCCTTATCCCCATGAGTCTTTTTGTTCCGGCTTTTCTAAACACTCTGTTCTTCCACTCAACATTTCCTAAAGAACCAACCGTGGCTATTCCTTTAGCTAAAACTTTTCGCACTTCGCCCGAAGGCAGTCTTAACTGAACATAATTCTCTGCTTTAGCGGCCACCGTTGCGCTTGTGCCTGCGCTTCTGGCCATTTGCGCGCCCTGTCCCGGAACCAGCTCGACATTATGGACAACTGTGCCAATCGGCATT
>JBEKQB010000026.1:0-7157 GCA_049520155.1 Candidatus Levyibacteriota bacterium | reverse complement strand
AAAAAATACCACCGAAAGAGTCGGCCGTATTCTTTTGATGCACGCCAACCATCGGGAAGAAATCAAAGAAGCTTATGCCGGAGAAATCGTGGCTTTGGTCGGGCTTAAAGATACGGGCACCGGCGATACGCTTTGCGACGACAAAGCACCGATAATTTTGGAACAGATTACTTTTCCTGAACCGGTTATTTCTTTGGCGATTGAACCAAAAACCAAAATCGACCAGGAGAAATTAGGATTGGCGCTCAAAAGACTGTCCGAAGAGGACCCGACTTTTAGCATCAAAGTAAACCACGAAACCAACCAGACGATCATTTCCGGAATGGGAGAATTACAGCTGGAAGTAATGGTCGACAGGATGAAACGGGAGTTCGGAGTTTTGGCCAACGTCGGCGCGCCGCAAGTTGCCTACAAAGAAACAATTAAGCAGGAAGCCGAGGGCGAAGGAAAATACATCAGGCAATCGGGAGGACGCGGCCAATACGGCCACTGCTGGTTAAGGGTTAAGCCAAAACCAAGAGGAGAGGGTTTTGAATTTGTCGACGCCATTAAAGGCGGAGCCATTCCGGCAGAATTTGTTAAATCGATTGAAAAAGGCGTTAAGGAAACCTTGGAAAACGGAATTTTGCTCGGTTACCCTGTAGTTGATATCGAAGTCACGGTTTATGACGGAAGTTTCCATGAGGTTGACTCTTCGGAAGTCGCCTTCAAAATCGCCGCTTCCAAAGCCTTGCAGGTTGCTTCCAAAAAAGCCGACATGGCGCTTTTGGAACCGATTATGAAAGTGGAAGTGACTACCCCGAGTGAATTTATGGGGGATGTCATCGGCGATTTGTCTGCCAAAAGAGCCCAAATTATGGGAACGGAAGAAAGAGGGAAAGCAACCATAATTTTGGCGATGGCGCCTTTGGCCGAGCTTTCCGGTTATTCAACTACCATCCGTTCTATGTCACAAGGCCGCGCATCTTATTATATGGAGCCTTCTCATTATGAAGAAGTGCCAAAAAATATTGTTGAACAAATGTTGGCCAAATCCACCTTCACCGGAAGAGTTGAGTAGCTAATTCTAGCGGGGGGATGGTTTCATTCTGCGTATTAAAATATTAACCGCTTCCGTATCTGCAATTTGGAAAGGTCTCATTCTACCCATTTCAATAGTCGCTTCCCTAGGCGCATAAGGATTAGTCTGTCCTACCATTATTGTCCCATCGGGAGCAACTGTAAAATATTGAAGCCATATTTCAATGCTACCCCTTCTTCTTTGTCTGGCCATTTGAATCATGGCCTCAATTGTTCCATCATCTTCTCTAGTTACCACAAGAGACTCTCCGTCCTCAAACCTCCTTGTTATTAAAGTTCCTCTTATATTTATCGCTGCCCATTCTTGAGCTTTTACCCTTTTTCTTTCCCGAGCTTCAGTCCTATATCTGCCCGCAGTTTCTTTAGTTTGCTTCAAAAGCCTGACTACGCTAGAGTTTTCAGAATTCATAGTGGCCCTTATTTTAATCGTAACCTTTCCAGAAGTCAAAAATGGTATTTCCCCTCACCGGAAGAGTTGAGTAGTTAAGCGGCCGGCTGCATTCCGAAAATATCTGGATACGTATATTTTCTATTTAGCTCATCATATCTTTTTAGAATCTTTGCGGTCCCCTCGATAAATTGCATTAGAGCTTCCCGTTCGTCTCTTACTGCTCCATTTAAAGCGATAGTTCTATCTAGAATTAGCCACTCGCTTGCGGTTAATCCGCTCCCAATCTTTTTTAATCTTCGCGCAACTCTCCTCCTGTAGTTCCTAATAGCTTCCCGTGATGATTTCACTTGGATATGGATAGGGTCAATGCCGGAGTCTTCCGTAAAATATACAATCATGTCATGTCCTCTCCCATCTTCGGAGCCGTATTGAGTGTTCAAAGCGACCTCTCTCACTTTTGGATGAGCCTCGATTATTTTCTTAACCCTCCCTTCCATAAATTCTCCTTTGTCTTTGCCAACTACGCCGGTAACGCCTTTTTCGGTGAAGCGTTGTGGGATTGGAATTTCCGGTACAGGAGGAAGTCCGGAATAATCCTCAATGGGAGGAACGATTTTGGGGACGGGAGCTACCGGGGTTGAACCGTCATAGTTTTGGGTAGCAGACTCAACGCTGGCTGTCATTTAGCTTAATCTATAATTTGCAAGTTGCTTTGTCAATATAGTATTTTGGTTTTGGAAGTGCTCGAGAGAAACCATCTTTACCGGAAGGGTTGAGTAAAAAGTAGTATAATCTCTGTGTTATGCCGGTAAAAGTAGAAGTTCTCAGAAACTTGGGTCAGTGGGTTAAGGTTAATTTAGGGCCTTTGCCTTATGACATAAAGAGTAATGTCTCCAATGTTAACACCAGACATTTTGTGATTGAAAATTTTGGCGGCGCTGAATATTCACTAATGACATGGCGGTCGGCTAAAGATGATTTATCGGCCAAAATTCCTCACGAACTGGGGCCACTATTTGATATCGAGGTTACGGAGTTAGAGCGAGGTAAACCCGTTTCTATTGAAGGTATTTTACCTGGGAATACAAAATCTGAAGTTTTAAAATTAACTCAAGAATGAATAAATCCACTCTCGCCGGAGAAGTTGAATAATCTTTGAAATTAATACATAATCAGCTTATGCAGGCAATCAAAAGCGCTTTTATTTACGGATTTTTGCTTTGGTTGATTCCATTCCTTGCTTCCGTCGTCATCTTCCCGCTTAAAAAAACCGACGCCGCTTTTTACCAATCTTCGCTGGGCGTCATCTCAATTATCGTATTGGTCATACTCACTGTTCACTATTTCAAAAAAACTCAAGGGAATTTAAAAGAGGGGATTTTCCTAGGACTTATCTTCTTACTTATCAGTTTATTTTTTGATTTTTTCTTTTTTATTTGGGGACCGATAAAAATGCCGCTTGTCGCGTATATCAAAGAAATCGGCATCGGTTATTTAGTTTATCCGGTTATTACAATCGGTTTCGGCTATCTACTCTCTCATCAAAAGGGGCAGTCATGAGTTTGATATTTAAGGAATCAGATCCTTATTCCCCTACAGGTTGGATACCTTATTCTGTAATGGAGGAATTAACTCCGAAAGAAACTCCGGTTGGCATTAAAATGCCGGAGCATAAAGGGTTGGTTCAAACGATAGTTTTTAATTCAAATGCCCGCGGTAAAAAACTGTAGTATATTTAGCTACTCCGCTTGGCTATCTCTCCGATGGTACAAGCTTTGGGAATATGGAGCCATTAGCTACTTTAAAAACAGGAGAGTCTTTTTATTTTGCGCCCGATGATTACATTTTGGATAGCGTTAGAACAGATGCATACCCTCCAGTCGTCCGTGTTACCCAAACATAGCTAGTGCTATAATTTTTTTATGACTATTCATTTTGTTTGCAAAGGGAATACTTTTCGAAGCCGTCTGGCGGAAGCTTATTTAAATTCCAAACAAATTCCAAGCCTTAAAGTAATTTCCAGCGGAATTAGAGCGGACGTGAACGAGTGCGGGCCGATTACATGGTACGCGCAAAGACTGATACAGCAAGACAAACTGGTGCCTTTTGAAAAACCGACGTGGGAGCAAACCACAAAAATTTTATTAGAGAAAGGGGATTTGACCATTTTTATGCACCAAAACATTTATGATTTTTGTGTTCAAAACTTTGGTTTTGGCGGCAAGAATTTTCAAATCTGGGAAATTGCCGATACTGACGTGCATTTTCAAACAGCGCAAGAAGAAGCTAAAAAAGTCGCAATTACGGAAAAGATTTACGCGGAAATTAAACAAAAAATCGATGCGTTAATAAAAACGCTTTAACGGTTGTTGTAGTCAAAATCCCCAAGTTCACGGTCCATGACGGATAATACTTGTTCTAAATCTCCTTGGACGATTGCTTCAAGAGCTGATCTCTCCGGGGATGAAGGATCGTTAGGGTCTTTTATTAAGTCAGGAATCCTTCTATTTAATCTCGCTCTGGCATCCTTCGGATTTTTATGAGACTCGTGCATTGCCGCTGCCCCTACCGCGTATAATCCGTCTATTACCTCTACTTGTGCTTGAGATAAATCAAAACCGGTTGTAAATAGTTGAAATAATTGTCCTTCATCTATTCCTAGGAGCTTACAGACAGTAGCATCTTTTAATGCCCGTTGACCAACCAAATTCATGAAGCCACTTAATCTTGCCGCAGCGAGAGAAGCAATATCCCTTCTCCTGTCAACTTCAAAAGCAACGGCTGCGTCAACAAGCTCCTGATCTCCGATTGGTAATCCTCGAGAACGATTATCTGGTGTCACTAACTATATATTATAGGATATAGGCTCAAAAGTCAAATCTGCTATAATTCTCCCATGGCACAAGATTTTTACGACAAAGTTGCAAAGAAGTTTGGAAATTATACTACGCCGGCAAAAAGCATAGATGAGTTCCCCTATGGAGAACCAGAGAAAATTTTCAAAGAGAAACTACTTGCATTAAGTGGAGAAGATAAAGTTGTCTTAGATGCAGGTTGTGGCGATGGAAGATTCACACTTTCAATTGCTCGATACTTTAAAAAAGCAATTGGCAATGATACCTCAGGCTTAATGCTTAAGGCAGCGCTAAAGCTTCGGGGCGAAAAAGAAATTAGCAATGTAGAATTTATAGAAAGGCCAACCAATGAGTTAGACTATCCGGAGAATTATTTTGATGTTATTTATTCCAGAAGATCTCCAACGAATTATCCGTTGTTTTATAAGATGTTAAAACCCGGCGGATACGTTTTGTATATTGGTATTGGCGAAACAGATGCAGAAGGCATTAAGAAAATTTTTGGTAGAGGACAAAACTATGGACAGTGGAATAATCCCGCTTTAAAAAGAGAGGCAGAAAAAATTGAGCAAGGTGGTTTTAAAATAGTTTACGCGCAAGATTTTTACTACAACGAATATTACTTGTCCTACTCTGATTTAGATATCTTTTTGCAAGGAGTCCCGATTTTTGAAGATTATGATTCATTAAAAGATAAAAAGCATTTGGAAGAATATGCTAAAAAATTTCAAAAAGAAAAGGGTATTGATTTACCAAGGCACAGAATAGTTCTAGTTGCAAAGAAAATAAGAATATGAAAATTGTTTACCATGGGAAAACCAAAACAGGCAAAGAAATCCTAGTCCGCTATCCGGAAAAAGAGGATGTGGTGGAAATGATGCGTTTCATTAATAACCTTTCCAAAGAAAAAACTTTCATTCGGTTTCAAGGAGAGCAAACTTCACTTGACGAAGAAACTAAATATTTAGCAGGGATACTAGAGAACATAAATAACAAAAAGGCAGTTCAGCTTCTGGTCTTTTTAGGAGATAAGCTAATTGCGAATTCCGATATTCACATGCGCGATAAAACCGAAAGGCACGTCGGGATTTTCGGAATTGCCGTGGCCAAAGATTACAGAAATGAAGGAGTAGGCAGATTATTAATGGAGCTGCTTTTTGAAGAAGCGAGAAAAGAAATCTCGGGCTTAAAAATTGTTACTCTTGAGGTTTATGCCAAAAATTCAATCGCGAAAAGGATTTATGAAAGATTTGGCTTTAAACAATACGGTTTATTGCCGGAGGGAATATTCAGGGGCGGAGTTTTTGAAGACGCAATTTTAATGTATAAAAATACAAAATGAATAATGATTTTGTAAAAAAGGGTTATAACAAAATTGCAGAAAATTATTCAGCCGGACGTGATACCTATAAAAGCGATAAATATTTAGAAAAATTAAATTCACTTCTGTCTCCCAGCTCAACAATTCTTGATTTGGGTTGTGGTGCGGGAAGACCGGTCGATGAATTTTTTGTTAAGCACGGACATAGAATTATCGGCATTGATATCTCCGAAAAGCAAATTCAACTGGCAAAGAAAAATCTTCCAGCCGGAGAGTTTAAGGTTGAGGATATGTCAGAGCTTAAACCTCACGAATATAATGTTGGTGCAGTTGTATCTTTTTACGCAATCTTTCATATAAAGCGGGAGACTCATAAAGATTTGTTTAATAAAATCAATTCATTTTTACCAGTAGGTGGTTTGATTTTGGTCTCGATGGGTTCAAATGAATGGGAGGGGATAGAAAATGATTTTCATGGAGCAGGGATGTTCTGGAGTCATTTCGACGCGGACAAAAATAGAGAAATAATTAAAAACGCAGGCTTTGAAATCCTATTTGACCAGATAGACACAACTAATAACGAGAAGCATTTGATAATAATTGCCCAAAAAATATAATTTCCGGAGATATCCTAAGCGGCTCCTCAGTATTAGGCATTAATATAAACTTAATATGGCAAGATTTGCCGGAATGGAACCCCTAATCAGGTTCCATTTCTTCTATTTTCCCTCTTGACTGATTTTCAAAAGTAGTGTATATTAATTCTTGACCTTTAGAGGGTTATTTTTTTTGAAATTATGGCAGACAAATATCAAAGAACAAAACCACATGTTAATATCGGGACCATCGGTCACGTCGACCATGGTAAGACCACTTTAACCGCAGCGATTGCCACGGTCCTAGCTAAAAAGGGATTTGCAAAGGCGATGAAGTATGAAGATATCGACAACGCCCCCGAAGAAAAAGCCAGAGGAGTCACCATCAATATCACCCACGTCGAATACGAAACCGAGAAAAGACATTATGCGCATATCGACGCGCCGGGACACGCCGATTACATTAAGAACATGATTACGGGAGCCGCCCAAATGGACGGCGCAATCCTCGTAGTTTCCGCCCCGGACGGCCCCATGCCACAAACCAGAGAACACATACTTCTTGCCCGCCAAGTCCAAGTCCCATCCATCGTCGTTTTCTTAAACAAATGCGATATGGTTTCCGACCCGGAACTTTTGGATTTGGTCGAAATGGAAGTCAGAGAGCTTTTGACCAAATACCAGTATCCGGGTAATGATGTACCAATCATTCGAGGCAGTGCCCTTAAAGCTTTGGAAGGCGACCCGGAAGAAGAAAAACACATCATGGAATTAATGGATGCGGTTGACAACTATATTCCAACACCTGTTAGAGATACCGACAAACCATTCTTAATGCCGATTGAGGATGTCTTTTCCATCAAAGGACGAGGAACAGTGGTTACTGGAAGAATCTCCAGAGGTAAAATTAAGCT
>JBEKQB010000025.1:0-7837 GCA_049520155.1 Candidatus Levyibacteriota bacterium | reverse complement strand
CGGTTGCGTCATCGAGTGTCAGCGTCTGACTGCTGCCAAATCCTCCCTGAATAGCGCCAGTTCTTTGCGAGCCAGGAGAAATAGTTAATAAGTTTGCACCCAAACCCTGGATAGAATTTTGCACCGCTGCTTGGGTTGCTTGGCCCAAAGAAACCAAAGCAATAACTGCTCCGATGCCGATGACAATTCCCAGCCCCGCCAAGGCTGTTCTCACTTTATTCAAAGTTAGTGCCTCAAAAGATGAGGCGAGCAATTCAAAAAAATCCATCAGCTATACCTTTCCGTTTTTTACTTCTTTATCTATTTTCCCATCTTTAATGTGAATTGTTCTTTGGGCGTATGCAGCAATCGAGGGCTCGTGGGTAATAATGATAATGGTGTGTCCTTGTTTCTGTAGTCCTTGAAAGATTTTCATTATTTCCTGCGCTTGAACAGTTGAGATATTACCGGTCGGCTCGTCAGCCAGAATAATCGCCGGATTCATCGATAAGGCTCTGGCGATTGCCACTCTTTGCATCTGTCCGCCAGAGAGTTGATTGCTGGTATGATCCATTCTGTCCCCTAACCCGACTTCTTTTAAAAGTTCCTCAGCTTTTTTCATTCTTTCGTCCTTGTGGACTCCTGCATAGGTCATCGGCAAGGCGACATTTTTTAGCGCGGTCGTGCGCGGTAAAAGGTTAAACGCTTGGAAAACAAAGCCAATTTTTTTGTTTCTGATTTCCGCCAATTGGTCTTTGGATAATTTACTGACGTCTTGTCCGTCAAGAATGTAAGTCCCAGAGGTTGGAGTATCCAAAGCCCCAAGAATATGCATCAGCGTTGACTTACCGCTACCCGAGGGACCGACGATGGCCACAAATTCTCCCTTTCTAATCGAAAAGGACATATTATCCAGAGCAATTGTTTCGACATCGCCGGTATAGTAAATTTTCTTGACGTGTGAAATGGAGATCTGTTCCATAATTACCTTCCTGTAGCACCCGCTGCTGCTCTGGTTGTGCCGCCTCCGCCGCCGCCAAAGCCACCCAGCCTAAGCCCGCCACTAAATGGCGAGGTTCCCGTACTTGAGGAGGTTGTCCCTGTGGAAATGACGCTGGTGACAATCGTCTCTCCTTCCGAAAGCCCTGAAGTAATCACGGTTTGCGAATTTGAGGTATCGCCGACTTGTACCGAAACGGTTGAAACTTGACCATTTTTTAGCACTTTGACCGTTGAAGCTGTTCCGACCGTTTGCACGGCAGCAGATGGAACTAGCAAAACATTGTCATCTACCTTAGTAATAATGTTGGCGGTGGCACTCATGTTTGGTAAAATGTTGGCATTGGAAGTATCATCCAGTTGAATAACTGCCGGATAAGTCGTTACCCCCGAAGTCACCGCTCCGGTGGTATTGATGCCCATTACTTTGCCCGTAAAAGTTTGGTTCGGCAAAGCATCAAAAGTGATGGTTGCCGCTTGGCCGACTTGAATTTGCGGAGCGTCAACTTCGGCCACGCTGACGGAAACCGTTGTGGCATTACCCGTAATAATCGAGGAGATTGTTTGATTGGAAGTATTAGTCGAAGAGCCGGCGGTCGTATTGCTTGATCCAATTTGCATGCCTTTGGTGATGATTAAATCGCCGACTGTCCCCGCTGTTGGAGCAGTAATAGTTCCAGAAGTTAATTGATAAGCTAGTGACGCATTGCTGACGTTTGCCTGCGCTTGAGCAATTACTCCCGTTTGATTCTCGTAAGCCGCCTCCGCCGCCAACCAGGCCGCGTTTTCTTCAATATAGACCGGGTCCTGCATGTCTTGAGTGGTTGGATTTGAAATACCTTTATCGTTGATAAACTTTTGGTTGGCCACAAATTCCTGATTCTGTAAAGTATTTAACTGGGCGTTTGCGCTCTGCAGACCATTCTGAGCGGATAAGAGTGATGAATAGGCTTGTGCCTGACGTTGCTGTCCGGCGGTATCCAAAGTGACATCGGCAATTTTGTCGCCCGCGTTAACCTTTTGTCCGCTTTTAACATAGACATTACTGACAATGCCTGAGGCCTGAGTCACAACGCTGACTTTATTAGCCACCGAGACTTGCCCGGCTTCAGTCAAAGAAACGACTAATGTTCCTTTGGTAACCTGAGCGGTTTGATATTGCGGTGCTTGTTGAGAGGAAGTTACACTTTTGTAAATAAAGAAGATTATCACCACAACAATTATTACTAAAATAATTTTGGTAATAATGCCTAGATTTTTTATTCTGTTAAAAATATTCTTAATAAAATTCATTTGTCTTATAATTTTAATTGCGCCGGCTGAGAGTTTGCTTAAAATTATTTGGCTTTCGGGAAAGTAACTATAAAGGTACTGCCTTTCCCGACTTCACTTTCCACCCTGATACTTCCATTATGCAGAGTGACAATTCTTTTTGCAATTGATAATCCCAAACCATATCCTCCGATTGTTTGTTTTGTCCTAGAGCGGTCTGCCCGGTAAAAGCGGTCAAAGATATGCGGAAGGTCTTCTTTTTTAATCCCGATTCCGCCGTCTTTAACAATAACGCTAGCTTCCGTATCTTCTTGTTTAACCGTTAAGCTGATTGTTGATTTGTTATCGGTATACTTAATAGCGTTATCAAGTAAAATCACCAACAGTTCTCTTAAGCTTTTTTCGTCTCCCAGCATCAAAGTCTTTGGAGCATTTACCTTGATGGTTATTCTCTTTTTCTCAGCCAGTGACTTTACCTGTCCGACTGCGGCTTTAACCACATTTGAAAGGTCGACTTTTGCAATCTTAAAACTACCGTTCTGCTTTTGATACATAATTAATTCCATTAGCTCTTCGGAAAGAGATTGTAGACTGTTGACGTCCTCCAAGTTACTTTTTAAAACTCCCTTGGCCGTTTCCAAATTCAATTGTTTGTCTCTAAGATTTACCTCCAACGAGGTCTTTAAGGCGGTAATGGGGGTGTTTAACTCATGGGATGCGTCGGTAATAAACCGGTTTTGCTCATCAAGCATATTTTTGATGGGCCGAAGCGTGCGGCCGGCCAAAAAATACCCCGCCAAGGCCGAGAGAAGCAAAATTATGATATTTATGCCGAATAATGCCTCCAGCACTCTTAACTTTGCCCAATCAACTAATTCCCTGTCCTGTTGAGGAGAAGAAAGCGAAAAGAGATCGGTTTCGCTAGGTTGATTTTGCAAAGTTACTCCGGGGGGCGCCGGATGCCTCGCCCTGTATTGCTCAATCCGAACAATCTGGTCATATTCTCTGGCTGCGCCAAAATAGATAAAGGCGCTAAACGAGATGCTGATGGCCATAATAATTAATAAGTACCATGCGGTTAATTGTAGACGCGCGGAATGAAACATTTATTTACTTCCTCCAATTTTATAACCGAATCCTCTCACTGTATGAATTAGTTTTTGCTTATCCTTAAACGGCCGGTCAATTTTATTGCGTAAGTAGCCGATAAAAACTTCCACGGTATTGGGAAGGATATTCGCGTCATAGCTCCAGACATGATTCATAATTTGCTCCTTGGATAAAGTTTTATTCTGATGACGCATTAGATATTCTAGTAGCGCAAACTCTTTTGAGGACAGCGTTATTTCATCTTTTCCCCGTCTTATTTCATAGGTGTCGGTATTCAGACTCAGGTCCTCGACCTGCAAAACATTACCCGTGGTAGTTTTTGGCCTTCTGCCTAAAGCTTTTAGTCTGGCCAGCAATTCTTCAAATGCAAACGGCTTAGTTAAATAATCGTCCGCCCCGCTATTTAAACCTTCAACTTTATCCAGTACTTGTCCTTTGGCGGTTAACATAATAATCGGAATGTGGTTTCCTTGTTCTCGTAGTTTTTTGCAGATTTCCAGTCCGTCCATGCCCGGCAAAAGTCGGTCTAAAACAATCGCATCATAGGGCTCGGAAGAGGCATAGTCATAACCGGCAGTTCCGTCATAAGCAATATCAACAACTAGACGTTCCTGTTCGAACCCTTGTTTAATTAAGTTCGCAATCTTATGTTCATCTTCGACAATTAATACTTTCATTAGGCTAATATTATACCATCCACGCTTAAAATTAGCTGAGAATTATGGATTAAGAAGCACTATGGAAAGATTGAGAAGGGCGGCAAAGCTGACCCAAGCAAGATAAGGGAATAATAAAATGGCCGCCGATTTGGAAAATTTCCAAAAGTCGATGATTAGTAACGCAATTGAAATCCAAAGTAAGCAAATTTCTAAAAGTGCCACTGCTGGAAGGTGCCAGCCGAAAAAGATAACCGACCACAAAAAATTAAGCAGTAATTGAACCGAGAATAGAATCAGTAATGGATTGCGTTGTTTTTTTAACTTCTTTCCCAAAACCAGAAATAAAGCTACCCCCATTAAAAAATAGAGCGTGGTCCAGACCAGCCCAAAAAGAAAATTTGGCGGATTAAACGGGGCCTTATTTAAAGCCGCATACCAGGTAGGAATTGAGGGGATTGTAAAAATAGTCCCCAAAAAACCGACCCCTTCGCAAATTAAAATTAAAGCCAGTAATTTAATTACTTTGTTCACTGATGCTTTTTTGGATTGACGTTTAAATAAATTGCCAATAAAAATACCGTCAGCATTACCAGCTGACAGGTTAAGCAAACCGGACAGATCACTTTTAATCTAAACACTTCTTGATACGTAATAAACAAACAAAAAACCATACCAAAAGTTGTCATGCCTAAAACTAATAATTTCTGCTTGAAAATTGAGCAAAGCAGAATAACGATATAGCCGATTAAGCCAATCAAAGAAACCGGAATGCCAAAAAGCGTGGACAAGGAACCTTTGGTCACCGCATCGCAATTGATATGGCTATTGAAATAACAGGATTCAACCAGCGGTTTGGTGAGAAAATTATAGAAGAGATATGAAGCCAACAGTATCCCAAGTAATGATAAACAGATTAATGCTTTCCAGAGATAATTTTTAGCCTGCATATTTCTATCGTAGCCAAAAATTAATGCGGAATCAAGTCGGGGTGGATTTAGAAAGAATTTAATGATAAAATTTGAAATACATTCCGCAGTAGCTCAATGGTAGAGCGGTTCCCTGTTAAGGAAAAGGTTCTAGGTCCGAGTCCTAGCTGCGGAGCAAGCCTCAAAATTGGTACTCCGTAAGTCTCTTATTATAACCTCAAGTTTGATTTTAGAGTTTTCCTATAGTATAATCCACGCATTATGTCGATGAATGAAGGACAACCAAGAGATAGATTAGCAGAAGCAACGAGCGGAAGACTCCATTGGAATGACGCTGGAATGGATGCTTTTGAACAAGGTTGGCAGGATTTTACATTGGGGAAAAGAGTAGAAGTCAGAACTCCAGCTGATGCTTGGGCAAAAGGAACAGTTGTAGAAACCCCCCTTATAAATGATAGAGTTATTGTGGTTGAGACTGATGAAGTAGTTCATGACAATTTAGGTTTTCGTGGAGGGAGAGGATTGACCGTTATGGCATACATGAATACAAGAAGAGGGATACTCTCCAATATAAGAGAAATAGATGAAGAGCCAAGACATGTAGAAGTTCCAATTCCCAAACTCAAAGAGCTAGAGGGTAAAGGAGCTGAGTTATTAAAAATAGCAGAGTTGACAGCAGAGGCATCAGAAGGAAGACTTAGAATAGCAATACACGAGGAAGATGAATCTGAGGAATTAGATTATTCTGGCGGAAGATTTTTAAAGCTTGATGGCAAAAGACTTGGTAGAGATATTGAAACGTATGACTTCATGGGAGATATTCAAGAGATGGGTGGTTGGCAAGCTGTTCTACCAATGTTTTTAGAGGAAGTTCTTCTTCAAGTTCAAGAAGATTTACCTGAAAGTTATGCGGTTGCAAGCCAAAGATTACAAGCGTTGGGCGAGTTAGTTTATAAAGGTAAACAATTGGAAGAGTGGAATGAGCTTTTTAAAGAAAGTGAGTATCAGACGCTTCCCACAGGCAGTGCTGCTATTATTTGTGACGCTAGCGATGGAAGTTTGAAAGGACATCCTCATGTTTTTAAATTTTTAATTACAATGGGTGAAGTTGTAGACCACAAGGATACTGATTCGTTGGAAAGAGATTTACAAGAGAGGGCAACCAACTTTATGCCGATTCCTTTTAGAGACCCTACCCATTGGGTTGGGATAAGACCACTAGATGAAGACCGTGGTGATATATTAGTGTCTATTGAACCGTTTCAAGAAAAACCATCTGGTCAGATTAAATTAACATTAGTAAGAAGTGTATTTGACCAAGAACCGATTGAAGAGGCAAATATAGATGCTTCCGCATTTACAGAGCAGGGGTTTGATTTAAACCCAAAAAATGGAAACAATTTAGGTTTAGTCTTGAATCATAAACTTTCGCAATTACTTTATGACTTCCAGCTAGGACAAGGTCAATTTAAACCACAAGGTGAAGAACAAGCCTAGTAAGCAATAACAGGCTTCATTTGTAGTTTCTTTATTTCTTCCCACCTTTGCTTTAATTCCCCAATATAGCTTAGATTCTGGAAAGATTCGATGACTTTTGCAGTTATAATAATCTCAGGACTGGGGAGCTACATATTTAGACACGCTTCAAAATATCTTCTGATATAATACGGATATGGGAGAAGTCGGAGAAAGTACAAGCGTTCAGGATTCAATAGAACAAAAATTTACACAAAACGAACAAAAAGTTAAAGAAGGTTTAAAACACGTAGACGAACTCACTGAAATTCAGTATATTCCCGGATTAGAAAACAGGGTTGGCCTCTTTCCAAAACTAGAAAGCTTACCGGACCGTCCCGTTCTCGCAAGATTTTCTTACGGAAAAGATGCGGGAAACATGTCTGCAGTTTTTTTTGACAGTGCAAGAGGTGAAAGTGAAGTAACAAACGATCGCAATAGAAGAGATTTTTTTAAGAGCCAAGGTTTTTCGGAAAATATAATTCAGATAAAAGGAAAATTTGAGGGTACAGAGGCGCAAATAGAAGAAGTTAGTCTTGAGACCTTAGAAGATAAAAAATTTATAATTGGGAACTTAATATTCACAAGAGACCCAAGAATCGCCATGTATATCTTGCCCGCTGACTGTTCTACGGTTGTAATTTACGCAAAAGACAAAGACGGAAATGATTTGGTGGCTATTGACCACTGCGGTGCGGATGCGGTGAACGCCGGAATTACCAGACAAGGACTTTGGTATTTACAGGATGAGTTGGGAGTAGATTTATCACAAGCAACTGCAGTAGTTTTTCCCGGAGTTTCCCAAGAAAATTTCTATATTACTAACGAGCCGGAAAGAAGAGGAAATGGGATTGTGGAAAGAAACTGGGGTCCCTTCATAACACCAAAACAGACAGACGATCCTTCAGAAAGAAGATACGTTGATATATTGAGTGCTTTTGAAATGCAAGCACTGCAGGCTGGAATTAAACCCGAGAATATTCAGGCGTATAGAAGGGATACATATAAAGATGCTGCACAAGGAATTGCGTATTCCAGAAGATACTCGGATGAACACAACAGAGAACATGACGGAGGAAATTTGGTTGCAATTCAATTAGCCACAAAATAGGTTCTAACGTCGTCCATCAGGGGGAGCTAGGTCCCCAGCGTCGAAATTGGTACTTGACATATACTGCAACTGGTTGTAGTATATGAAGTATGACAACTAATAAAAGGCGGGTAACCCTCTTCCTTAATCCTTCTATTACTAAGCATGCCAGGGCTCAAGCGGTGGTTGAAGAAATAACTTTGACTAATCTTGTGGAAAAAGCTTTGATTGATTATTTACCGAAAGAAACAGTAATCAGGAAAGCTGAAATTACTGCTTATACTTAA